>CAZAMD010000001.1:0-27910 GCA_964486485.1 uncultured Roseburia sp.
AGCGGTCAAGACGCCGCCCTCTCACGGCGGAAACAGGGGTTCGATTCCCCTACGAGCTGTTGACTGTTTTTCATAACAGCCCAACCCGAGAAAAGAGACTATTGCTTGATAGATGCTTCCCCATCTATCAGGCAATAGCTCTTTTTTTATGCAGAAATAACATATCGCAGCTTTATTCATACCCGTTTGGATGATTCTTCTGCCATCTCCAGGCATCCTCGCACATTTCCCGTATGCCGTTTTGCGCTTTCCATCCCAGCTCTTTTTCCGCTTTTGTGGGATCGCAGTAGCAGACCGCGATATCTCCGGCTCTTCTTGGCTTGATGACATAAGGCACTTTCACGCCGGTAGCTTCCTCAAAGTTTTTCACAATATCCAGCACGCTGTAGCCGTGTCCTGTGCCAAGGTTGTAAATGGCAAGACCGCATTGCCCTTCTATTTTCTTTAAGGCTTTTACATGGCCGTCAGCTAAATCCACCACATGGATATAATCCCTTACGCCGGTTCCGTCGGGAGTGTCATAATCATTGCCGAAAACCCCCAGTTCTTTTAATTTGCCGACTGCCACCTGCGTCACATAGGGCATCAGGTTGTTGGGGATGCCGTTGGGGTTCTCTCCCATCCTTCCGCTTTTGTGGGCGCCTATCGGATTAAAATAACGGAGCAGGATCACATTCCACTGCGGATCCGCTTTCTGCATATCCATCAGTATCTGCTCTAACATGGATTTTGTCCAGCCGTATGGATTGGTACACTGTCCCTTGGGGCATTCCTCCGTGATAGGGATCTGCGCCGGATCTCCATAAACGGTCGCGGAAGAAGAGAAGATGATGTTCTTACAGTTATGCTGCCGCATGACGTCCACCAAAGTCAGGGTGCCGGAAATATTATTGTGATAGTACTCCCATGGTTTTTGGACAGACTCGCCCACCGCCTTTAAGCCCGCGAAATGGATGCACGCGTCAATGCTTTCCTTTTCAAAAATCCGGTTTAAGATATCCCTGTCTAAAATATCTCCTTTGTAAAAAGCCACTTCCTTTCCAGTGATTGTCTTTACACTGTCCAGCGATTTTTGAGAGGCGTTGCTTAAATTGTCCAGTACCACCACTTCATAATCCGCCTCTAATAGCTCCACACAGGTATGGCTACCGATAAATCCGGCTCCGCCAGTCACTAAAATTGCCATAATGCTTCTCCTTTCTCATTCTCTCCGGCGATGCTCCGCCTGTTCCTCTCTGCCGCAGCAAATAATCTGTACGCTTATCCCGCCGCCGGAATCATGCCAGAAAAACAGGTATCTTCCCCGTTTCCCTCAATCGTAACAATAAAACGTCCGGTCATATCCAAACCCTCCCAGCTCCTCATAACCGGAAAACGCGTTTTCCTCGATGATCCTTTCCATTTCTTTTCTTATATCTTTATTGGAAATGAAAGAAACAAGGACCGCGTTTTCTTTCATCCACGGGCGGATGCCGTTTTCCCTCAGGTCCTCCGTCGTGACAAAAGTGATGCTTTTATAATTCAGGTACTCGGCAAATTCGGGATAGAGCGTATACGGCTTTTCGTCTAATACGCAGATGCAGTCATAATCCTTGTATTGCTTCACCGTTTCCAAAAACGGGACGCTTTCCCGATAGAGATACTGCCAGCCTGTTTCCCTGTAGCTCCCGACAGCCAGCGCTGCCGCTATCATGACAGAGAACGCAAAAAACGTCCGTTTTTCCAAAACGCGCTTGACAGCCGTAAGCGCCATGCACAGGCTCCCGCCCCAGAATACCGCATAAATAGGCGAAATATACCGATCGGCGGAGATGAAGGTCATTTTTGCCACCAGCAGGAAATACAGGACGCACGGAAGTATGATCAGCATATAGCGGATCACCGTATCCCGGTCAAAGCCGAATGTCACCGGCTCCTCTCCGCTTCCGCCTGTGATGCCAAAATGGTTTCTTGAAAAGCGGATCAAAAGCAGCATTTCCTTTCCCCTCTTCATGAACAGCAGATAGCAGCCATAGGCGCATGAAAGGAAAACCGTGTAAACGATCACATAATAATGGGTAAGCGCCCCCGCGGCGGTCAGCAGGGAAAAAGCTGCATAAAACCTGAAATCCTGTGTTCTGCCCACTTGCCTTATAACGATGAAGCACAGGGAAGCCACCCAGAGCATGGACAGCAAATACATGCGGAAATACGCCGATGCAAGCAAAATTCCCGTCATGAAAATAAAGGAAACGGATAACAGATTCAAAATATACGGTTCCGCCGTGAGGATGCGTAAGATCTTCCGCAGGACAAATAACACCAGCAAGGCAGATGCCATATTGATCATCCCGGGAAACCATCTGGAAAACCGGTCCGGAAAAAAAGAGCATATCGTGTGAAGAACCGCATAATACAAGGGCGGGTGAACGTCATTTTCCTGATTTTTCCAGACATTCGCATAATGAAAGCGCTCTCCCCGCTGCACCGTCATGTAGTCCGTATAGACGGAAGCGCCCGGAAGATAGGTTCTGTCATATTCAATTTCTATATCAATCCCGTCTCCTGTGCTATTTGCCAGGCCATAAGAATAAATCTCATCAATATAATAATTTGCCTTTAACGATATCACGGCCGCCATGAAGAGGCTGAATGCCAGGTATAGCATGACCGATCCAGGCAATGGCGCCATTTTCTTTTTCATTCCACACTTCGCTCTCTCAAAGTAAAACACTCTTTACAGGTTTCCCCTCGGCAAAATAAAAAAGTCCCGCCAGATCAGGCTGACCTGCCTAGCGGTTCTTTTCCTTTTTCTTAAGCTACTGCTTTTTTCGCAATCTCTGCCAGGGCTGCAAAACCCTCCGCATCGCTGACAGCCATCTCGGCCAGCATCTTGCGGTTGATCTCCACGCCGGACACTTTCAATCCATGCATAAGCTGGCTGTAAGAGATGCCGTTGATCCTTGCGGCCGCGTTGATGCGGGCAATCCACAACTGGCGGAACTGCCTCTTCCTCTGCTTTCTTCCCGCATAAGAGCTTGTCAGCGCCCTCATGACAGACTGTTTTGCCACACGGTACTGTTTGGAACGCGCGCCTCTGTAACCTTTCGCCAGTTTCAATATCCTTTTATGCCTTTTTTTAGCGCCTAAACCGCCTTTTACTCTTGCCATGATTTATATCCTCCTTAACAGCTGCTTACATATATGGTAAAATCTTCTTCATATTCTTAACGTTGCTGGGAGCAACAAGCGTCGCTTTTCTGAGCTTTCTCTTGTTCTTAGCGGTCTTTTTGGTTAAGATATGCCTCTTGTAAGCTTTATTTCTTTTTAATTTTCCTGTCCCTGTTACTCTGAAACGCTTTGCAGCTGATCTGCTCGTCTTCATTTTTGGCATGATAAGTTCCTCCTTAAAATCATTATTTCTTTTCTGCCAACACCATGCTGATGCTTCTGCCTTCAACCTTTGGCGCCTTTTCCACTACCGCCACCTCGGCAAGGCTTTCCGCGAAATCATCCAGGATATGTTTGCTCGCATTCATATGTGCCATTTCCCGTCCGCGGAATCGCAAAGTAACCTTTACTTTGTCGCCCTTGGTCAGGAATTTTCTCGCAGCATTCATTTTGGTATTCAAATCGTTTGAATCAATATTGGGTGACAAGCGAATCTCTTTCAGTTCCACCACCTTCTGCTTTTTTCTGGCCTCTTTTTCTTTTCTCGCCATCTCATAACGGTATTTTCCATAGTCTATGATCTTACATACCGGTGGTTTTGCGGTGGGAGCAATCTTGACTAAATCAAGCTCTGCCTCTTCAGCCAGTCTCATTGCTTCCTTTGCTGACATAATGCCAAGCTGTTCTCCGTTTTCTCCGATCAGACGAACTTCCTTATCTCTGATCTGTTCATTAATCATTAACTCGCTAATGTTCGTACACCTCCAGATAAATTTTTTGAATCGGGAAAATCTGCTGCCCACTGCTCCGAATGCCTGCAAGGTAAGCAGAATCCGCCAGATGCCTCTTTACGCAAAAAAATAGCGGATGTCAACAGACCATCCACTGAATATTCCCGCTCGCAAGCTGCGATATTGAAATATGAACCATGAGCCACACATCCGCTGGCGCTCCGGTGAGAGTGGATACTCTACTTTGTTTCCAATAACTATTACAAATTATCATAAAAAATCTTTTCTGTCAAGCATCAATTTCAAGATCGCCACAGATCCGAACATTACAACCAAGATCCCGGCGCCCTTCGCGGCGTCGGAAAATAGCAAACATCTCTCCTGTGGCCTGTTCATCTCCGCGCTCCCCGGGCATAGCGGACAGCCGGATTCCTGTTCCCGAATCATCTGCTCATGCGCTTCTCCCGCCTGACGGGGCGTCCGATGAGAAACGGCATCTTTTTATTTACAAACTCAGCCACGCCGTATTCAAACACCAGAAGATGAAATAAGATCCCGATGCACTCCAGATAATATTTCAGGCACACTTCCGAGGATAAGGATACGACTTTCGCCCACCCGTTTACCATGATGTTCTTAAAACCCAGCGTTCCGTGCGTCGCCATAAGGACCAGGGAATTGCGCCCGCACCATGAGAGGATCGGAAATGCATAGTATTCTGCCGCGCTTTCCAAGACAGCTATCCATCCAACAGACGATGCCAGCGCACAGCAAAAAAAGAGAAAGGGATCCTCTCCAAAACGCATATTATTGTAATCCAATGTCCCCCGGTTCATCCCGGAAAGCAGCAGCCCCGCGGCAAACAGCGCGCATCCTGCCGCCAGCCCCCCCGGTCCTCGAAGAAAATCTCTGCATAAATCCATGGAGCAGATATCCGCACGCGACAAAGAGGGCGCCGACCATCCCCTTTGCCAGCACGATCACAGGCCTGTTTATCACTTCAAAGCACCGGGCATCCCAACCCTCTATCAGCCCCAGCAGCGGGTCTGTGCCGAAATATGCCGCAAATGCCGCTGCCGCGCAGAGCAGCCTTCCCGCGGCACAAAAGCGCATGGCAAGGAAAAACAGTATCTCCGCGATGAAAATCGCCGGAAGGAACCACAGCGCGCTGATGCCGCGCAATGAAAGGGTATCCAGCAGATCGGCCGAGGACACTTCCAGAACCTGCGCCATCTCCTTTCCCTTAAAGACGGCAAGAAAAAACCGGTATAGAATGACAACGGCGCTAAAATAAAAGTAAGGCAGAAGCATCGACTTTACCCTCTTTAACGCGAACTTCCCAAAAGGCGCCGCCGCGATTTCTCCCTTATGGCAGATCAAAAAACCGGCAACGATAAAGAAAACCGGCAGCTTAAACGTACTCAGCCATATATCCACCGGATTGCCGAGCTTCGTGATATGGCCGAACATTACAGCCAAGATCCCGACGCCCTTCGCGGCGTCGAGAAATACCAAACGTCCCTCCTGCTGTCTGCTCATCTCCGCGCTCCTCACTTCGTTCTTTTCAGCTGATCCTGTCCGTCGATCAATTTCCTGAGTTTCAGCTGCTCCTCACTGCTGATCAGGTTCTGAACGTCCAGGATCGTAATCAGTTCCTTGTCCTTTGAAGCGATATCATTAAAACAATGCTGCGTGGCGTTGATGATCTCCGGCATGGGATTGATCTCCCGATCCGGCACTTCTATGATCTCTTTCACCTTTTCTACCTCCAGTCCGACCTTCATGCTGCCGACATTGGCGACAATGATATTCTGCACCGAATCCTGCGGATAGCCGAAGCGCGAGGCAAGGCTGTAAACCGGTATGATCGTGCCGTGCAGTTTTATGATCCCCTTGATATTGGAGGGCGTCTCTGGTACTTCATATACATTCATTTTTGTCTCAATGGATTCTACATCATTTACCGGCATTCCAAAACTTCTGCCGTTCATCAGGAAAGTTAGTAACTGCATATTCCCCGCTCCCTTTCTGCCTGAAAGCTGAATCTTGAACTTATATTATCATTTCTCTTTGCATTTCGCAAGAACAACTTCTAAAAGGCTGCATCCTGAAAAGCAGCGCTCCTCCGCGCCGCGCGCTTCCCCGCCCCTTTGCCTCCGGCGGCAAAAAGGCTTTTGACTTTTTTGAAAATTGCCGTATAATGAGTACAGATACAGCGAAAGGATTTTGCAAAGCTTATGGATCAAAGAAGGATTGACTTACATGTGCACTCTACGGAATCCGACGGCACGCTGACGCCGGAGCAAGTGGTATATGCCGCAAAAGAAGCGGGTCTGTCTGCCATTGCCCTGACAGACCACGATACCTGTTCCGGCGTAGCAAAGGCGCAGGCTGCCGCAGGGGAGACAGGGATAGAACTGATCCCGGGCATTGAACTCTCCGCCTCCTACGCGCTTTCCGGCCAGGAAGAAAAAGAAATTCATGTGGTGGGACTTTTCATCGATACGCAAAATCAGGCTCTCCTGGAAAAGACGGCAGAGTTTCGCGCTTTCCGCGACAGACGCAATGAAAAAATGGTGGAACTGCTGCAAAAAGAAGGTTTTCCCATCACCATGGAGGCGCTGCGGGCAGAAAACCCCGACTGCGTGATCACCCGTGCCAATATCGCGCGCTTTCTGGCCGGCCACGGCTATGTCAAAAGCATCGCGCTGGCCTTTGAACGCTATATCGGCGACGGCTGCCGCTGCTATGTGGGCAGATTTAAGGTTGCGCCTATGGAGGCGGTTTCCCTCATCAAGGGCGCCGGAGGAGTCGCCATCCTCGCCCATCCGCTTTTGTACCGTTTCCCTCCGCCTCATCTGCAGCGGCTGGCCGACGACATGAAAGCAGCGGGCCTTGACGGCATCGAGGCGATTTATTCCTCCCATTCCCCGAAGGATGAGGCCTATCTGCGGGCATTCGCCCGTGAAAACGGCCTGCTCATCAGCGGAGGCTCCGATTTCCATGGAGCCTGCAAGCCTGACATCCGGCTCGGCAGGGGGCGGGGCGGCCTCCATGTCCCCTATTCTGTTTTAGAGGATATCAAGGCCCGCGCCTGTCATTCTGCCGGTTCCGCCGGTATAAACACCCGCTCCTTATAGACCGGTTCCTGTTTTGGCGCTGCCTCCAGCGCCTCTTTGCAGAATTGCGCCTGCGAATTTACAAGAACTTTTCCCCTTTTATCTATTTTCTCATAATTCCCATCCGGCTTTAGGATATGCGCTTTGGTATTGTCGGACAATTCCACTTCTAAAATATGCTTTACCTGCTTTTTTAATCCGCTGTCCAGCACCGGGAATAAAATCTCCACGCGCCGGTCCAGATTGCGGGGCATCCAGTCGGCGCTGCCCATATAGACCTCTTCCTCGCCGTCATTCCAGAACGCGAAGATGCGGCTGTGTTCCAAGAAATTCCCTATGATAGAACGGACCTCGATATTTTCACTGACTCCCTTGATGCCCACTTTCAGGCAGCAGATGCCCCGGACCACCAGCTTTATCTTGACTCCCGCAGCCGACGCCTCATACAGCGCCTCCATGATGCCCTCGTCACAGAGTGAATTCATCTTTGCCACAATCTGCGCCTGTCTGCCCGCTTTCGCGTGCCTGATCTCCCGCTGTATCAGCCGCATGAATTTTCCCCTGAGCCAGATGGGTGCCACCGCCAGTTCGTTCCAGGACGGAGGCTCCGAATAACCGGAGAGCATATTGAATATGGCTGTCGCATCCTCCCCGATGCCCTCATGGCAGGTAAAGATCCCGCAGTCTGTGTATAGTTTCGCCGTAGAATCATTGTAATTTCCGGTTCCCAGATGGACATAGCGCCGAATCCCCTCTTCTTCCCGCCGGACTGCCAGCGCTATTTTGCTGTGGGTCTTTAATCCCACCAGTCCGTAGATGACATGGCAGCCCGCCTGCTCTAGCTTCTTTGCCCAGACAATGTTGTTTTCCTCGTCAAAGCGCGCTTTCAATTCCACCAGGACAGAAACCTGCTTGCCCCTCTCCGCCGCCTGGGCGAGGGAAGCAATGATGGGGGAATTGCCGCTGACGCGGTAGAGGGTCTGCTTGATCGCCAGCACATCCGGGTCTTTCGCCGCCTGGCGGATAAAATCCACCACCGGGTCAAAGCTCTGATAGGGGTGATGGAGCAGGATATCGCCTTCCCGTATCCGGTCAAAGATGTTTTCCCCCGGCTCTATCCCGGGATGGCGCTGCGGCCGGTAGGGCGGATAGCGCAGGTGGTCATACCCCTCCAATCCGTACAGCTTCATCAGGAATGTCAGGTCGATCGGCCCTTGGATCTTAAAAATATCCTCCTCCGCCACCTTTAGCTCTTCTTTCAGGAAACGGAGCAGACGCTTGTCAATGCCGTCTTCCACCTCTAAGCGGATGACTTCTCCCCACTGGCGCATCTTAAGCTGTTTCTGGATCTCTTTGAGCAGGTCCACGGCCTCATCCTCATCGATGGTGAGGTCCGCGTTTCTCATGATGCGGTAGGGGTAGGCGCACTGCACCTCGTAATTTAGAAATAATTTGTCAATGTTTTTCTCGATCACCTGCTCTAACAGGAGGAAGATTTTTTCCTCCGGGTTTTCGGAAGGTATCTCCACCAGGCGCGGGAGAACGCTTGGCACCTGCACGGTCGCAAACTCCACCTGCTTTTTTTCTGACGGCTTTTTGCCGTTTTCGCTGCGCTTTACGATCAGAGCCGCGATATTTAACGTCTTATTGCGGATGAGCGGAAAGGGCCTTGAAGCATCTACCGCCATGGGAGTCAGCACCGGATAGACATTCTCATCAAAATAGTGATCGACAAATTTCTGCTGGCTTTCCGTCAATTCCTCATAGGCATCTAAGACATGGATCTGATTCTGCCGCATCAGCGGCAGCAGGGAACGGTTGTAGGCGTGGTACTGCTGCTCTGTCAGTTCCCTTGTCTTGACGTTGATCGCCGAAAGCTGCTCTGCGGCATCCATGCCGGACATATCCTTTTTGCGGTATCCCGCATGCACCATGTCCTTTAAGGATGCCACGCGCACCATAAAAAATTCGTCTAAGTTTGAAGATGTGATGCTGACAAATTTCAGCCGCTCCAGCAGCGGGATGGTTTTGTCCCTCCCCTCATTTAACACGCGGCAGTCAAATTTCAGCCAGCTCAGTTCCCGATTCTCATAATATTCCGGTTTCGCAAATGTTTTTTCTTTTTCCATAGAGTCGTCCTCTCTGCCGTCTTTATACGCGCTTTTCTTTGATGACCGGCTTTACGCTGAAGATATGCTCGAAATAATCTATCTTGGCGCCAAACAGCGCTTTTTCCAGCGTGATGTCCCCGTCAGCTTCAATGGTGATCACCAGCTCTTTCCCTTTGACCGCCGCGCGGACGTTTTTAAATTTCTGCTTGTTGCTGCGGTCCATGGCGTTCGACACCCTTAAGATGGCGGATAATTTTGCCACCACAAGATAGCTGTTCTGATCCAGGCGGTCCGCCAAATCCTCGTAGGGCGCCAGGGGATAGGTGTTGTAGAGTACCGTGTATGCCACGATCTGCCTCTCCAAATGGCTTAAGCCGATGATCTCCGATGCCATGACAATGTCGCAGGAGCAGAGGGGCGCATTGGAAAGGCTGACGTATTTCCCGCAGTCGTGGAGGATTGCCGCCACCTGCAGGAGCAGGCGTTCCCGCTTCCCGAGCCCGTGTATTTTCTTCATGGCGTCAAAAATCAGCGCGGACATTTTTGAGAGGGCTTCAATGTGGGGCGGATAGCTCCTGTAACGCTCCGCGAGGCTTCTGGCTGCCGAGAGGATATCCGCGTCGAAGTCATGGGCGATTTTGCAGAGATGCTCCCTGTCCGCATAATCATAGGCGATGCCCTCGCTGATGCTCGATCCCGGCGCCCATAACTCCTCCGCCCCGAGCTTTGCCGCCACGCATTGGAAGATCATCATGTAGGGGAGAAGCAGGGCGTCATTTTCATTGGAAAGCCCTAATTCCTCAGAAATATGCTCCACGTCTTTTTTCCTCAGCCGCTCTAAAAACTGGCGGAAGTCTTGGATTTTCACCGTCTCTTCCGGCTTCTTCTTCACGTTCCGGACGATTTCTGTGATGTATTCCCCCATGATGATCAGGTACTTCACCTGGCGCTCTTCCATATACATCGCCCGGAACACGCCCAGCTGTTTTTCCACCAGCTCTTCCATCTGCAGCTCGTACTGGGCGAGATTGCTGCTCTTTTTTGCCAGCTGCGCCTGCATCCGGATCGCGCCGATGCTCAAATGCTGGGTGGTGACCACTTTCCCTCCGGAAAAAATGGTGATCTGCAGGCTGTTGCCGCTGACGTCCACCACGGCCGCTCCCTTGTCCGTCAGTTCCTCGAAGCGGTCCCTCATCGCTATGGATTTGTAGCTGATAAACCGCTGCTCCGAGTTGCTTAAGACACGCACATTGATCCCGGTCCTTATTTTGATCTGGTCAAGGACAAACAGCTCGTTGCCCGCCTCTCTCAACGCCAGAGCGGCGCAGGCCTCATAGTGGTCTACCCGGTACCCCTCCATGATCGTGACAAACTCCCCTAGCGTACCGCAGAGCTTTTCTACCAGCTCATAGCCTATGCTGCCCTTCGTGTAGGTGTCCCTCCCCAGCTCTATCCTGGTCCGGACGCAATCGATCTGCCGGATTTTGCGCTTTGCAGATATCTCGAATATCTTTAAGCTCACCTCGTAAGAACCGATATAGATTGCCCCAAAAGTATGAATGCCCATGCTTATCCCCCCTGTGCCGCGCCTTTCCCGCCGGATTTTCCCACGCTCCCCGGCAGATCGGGGTCTGCCGCGCCGTCCCGCCGGAAAGGCTGCCATGTTCAGTAGTTTCCCAGTATTTTTAAACGGATGCTCTCCTCCCGCAGGCCCCTTAAGGCGTTTTGGACTGCCGCATCATTTAAGTTTCCGTCAAAATCCACAAAGAACCGGTATTCCCAGCTCTTTTCCCGCACGGGCCTTGACTCAATGCGGTTCAGGTTGATCCCGTTGTAGATGAAATGGGAGAGCATATGGTAAAGGGAGCCGCTCTCGTGGGGAATCTCGAAACTCACGCTGATCTTCCCGGCATCCCGGACAAATATGCGCCTGCCCGAGACGATGATAAAGCGGGTAGCATTGGCCGGATTGTCCTGAATGCACTCCTCTAACACCCGCAATCCGTAAATCTCCGCCGCCAGGCTGCTGGCGATAGCCGCCTGATTCTTTTTGCCGTCCGCTTTGATCTTCTGGGCGGATACGGCAGTGTTTTCAAGACTGTGCCGCTCCCACTCCCTATGGCGGTCGAGATACCTGCCGCACTGCATCAGCGCCTGCGGATGGGAATACACGTCGGTCACATCGGAAAGCCCCGCGTCCGGCAGGCCTAGCAGAGCGTGGTCGATCCGTATGATCTGCTGTCCCACGATGCAGCTGTCGTACTCCACCATCAGATCGTAGTTTTCGGGCACGATCCCGGCGGAGGAGTTTTCAAAGGGCAGGACCGCGTAATCCGCCTCCCCGCGCTTGAGCGCCTCCATGGCATCCCTCCAGGTTTCCACATGATAGCTGTCCGTCTGCTCCCCGAAGTATTCTTTTAAGGCGAGCTGGCTGTATGCCCCCTCCGTTCCCTGGAACACGATCCTCGCCCGCTCATAATCGAGCTTCTCCACCTCTGTGAACTCCGGCTTTTCGCAGATGCCGTGAGCCGTCAGCAGCTGATACTGGCGCTTCCTGCTCATGGACATGATCTGTTCAAACAGCTCCCGGATGCCGTGCTTGTCAAAAGGGGTATTTCCCAGCGCGGTGAGGTCCGCAAGCTTCCTCTCCTCACGCTCTCTGTCAAATACTTTTTTGCCCGTCTCAATCTTATGCTCCGCCACCTCCGCGGCAACCTCCATCCGCTCCTGGTACAGTGATACGATCTGCCTGTCTATCCGGTCGATCTGCTCTCTCAGTTCTTCTAACGTTTTCATCTGGCTCTCCATTTTTATTTTAACCCTTTTTAAGGATATGCTCTGATCTGCGCTTTCTTTTTTTATATTAGTACATTTGTTTGGGAATATCAAGACACCCTTGCAAGATAATATCTGAAAATGTTATAATTTTCCTGACAGCGCGGCCATGAGCGGCGCGGCGCGCATCATGTGCGCATGAGAGCGCCCGGCTGCCGCCGGCTTTACGCATACTATTTGAAAAAGGGGGATGGATCCTGTATGAAAAAAATCCTGATCATCGCTTTGGTTCTTTTCTTTTCTTCCGCCGCAGCGGCTTTGGGCATTTACCTTTCCTTCAATGCAAAGACAAGGTTCAATGAATCGTATGTCAACGGAAATACCGCCGGAAACCTCTATAACTCCGGTCTTTTCTGCGAGCATGGCGGCACGGTCTTTTTCGCCAATCCTTCCGACGGCTACAAATTATATTCTATGAACACAGACGGAACGGGGTTAAAGAAGATCTCAGACGATGTCGCAAACTATATCAACGCAGATGACCATTACATCTATTATGTGCGGAACAACCCGCTGAGAGGAAACGGCAGGGATACTTTTTTCAGCATTGACCGCAACAGCCTCTGCCGCATCCGCCATGACGGGAAAAACCTGCTTGTGCTGGACAGGGAGCCGTGCATGTATCCCGCCCTTTTTGGCAATTACCTGTTCTATCTCCACTATGAAGAAAGCACCGCCTCCCGTCTCTACCGGGTAAAAATCGACGGTTCCGAACAGCAGGAGGCAGCCTCCCATTCTTTCCTGCCCTGTTCTGCCCTGGGACAGTATTTTTACCACACAGACGTCGTCGGATCTGTGAGCCGCTACGATACCGTCTCCCTTGACACTGACGCTGTTTACGCGGGCAACTGCTGGATGCCCACCGTCCTGGAAAACGGCGATATTTTTTATATGGACTGCGACAGCAATTATCAGCTGGCAAAATCCGACCTCTCAGGGGGCGGCAAAACCATCCTCGCGGAGGACCGTCTGGATACCTACAACCTCTGCGGCGAGTATATCTATTTCCAGCGCAGCAGCCAGACCGATCCCGCCCTCTGCCGCGTCCGCACAGACGGCTCCGATTACCGGGTCATTGCGGAGGGGGTCTACTGCGATATCAACGCGACCTCCACAGATGTTTATTTCAAGGAATACGGCTCTGATAACATGTACCGCACTCCTCTGGAAGCGCCGGATATCGTGGTGGAATTTCTGCCGGGGAGCGCCCCCTGACGCGCACGCGCGCCCCTTTCCCAGAGCTGCTTTTTATTCTGCGCCCTGGCGGCCTTTATATACGCCGCGTTCAGACTCCAGGCTGGATGCGGTGTTTCCTTTACGCAAAATCAAATAGCGATAACTGGTTTGATTCCGGCATATCCCCCAGCAGTCCCAGATCCGCCATCAGGTCAATGACCGTCTTCGTCACCTTTGTCCTCTGGCGGAAATCGTCCTTGGATAAGAATTTTCCGTCTTTTGCCGCTTCCGCCACCGCAATGGCAGCGTTATCGCCCATTCCCTCAATGGTATTCAAGGCTGGCATCAGTCTGCCGTCTATGATCTGAAAACGGTCCGGTTTCGCCCGATAGATGTCTATCGGCAGAAATGTAAAGCCTCTGGCATACATCTCCTGCACGATCTTCATATCGCGGCAGACGTCCTGCTCCTTTTTGGTCAGGCTCTCCTTTCTCCTCTCGTAATCTTTCTGGAAGTAAGCGAGCCGCTCCTTTCCCTGGCACATGATCTCATAATTGAAGCCGGTGGCACGGATGGAAAAATATGCCGCGTAATAGGCCAGCGGATAAAAGACTTTGCAATAGGCGATCCGCCACGCCATCATGACATAAGCCGCCGCGTGAGCCTTCGGGAACATATACTTGATCTTGTTGCAGGACCAGATATACCAGTCCGGCACATTGTGCTTGCGCATCTCCTCCTCCCACTCTTTTTTGAGCCCCTTTCCTTTGCGCACCGATTCCATGATGGTAAAGGAAAGCTCGCTGTCAAGCCCCATCTGTATGAGGTAGATCATGATATCGTCCCTCGTGCAGATCGCGGTCGAGATGGTCGCCTTTCCCTCTTCAATGAGGGTCTGGGCATTGCCCAGCCACACGTCGGTACCGTGGGAGAGTCCGGAAATGCGGATCAGATCGGAAAACTCCTGCGGCTTTGCGTCAATGACCATCTGCATGGCAAACTCCGTGCCAAACTCCGGTATGCCAAGGCAGCCTAAGGGGATGCCGTTGATCTCCTCCGGCGTTACGCCAAGGGCGTCTGTGTTCTTAAATAAGGACATCACCGACTCATCGTCTAAGGGAATGGAAGCCGGGTCTATGCCGGTCAGATCCTGCAGCATGCGGATCATGGTAGGATCGTCGTGTCCTAAAATATCAAGCTTTAACAGGTTATGGTCAATGGAGTGGTAATCAAAATGGGTGGTGACGGTGGAGGTCGTCATATCGTTTGCCGGATGCTGTACCGGAGTGAAGGTATCGATCTCCTCTCCCACCGGAAGCACCACAATGCCCCCCGGATGCTGCCCCGTCGTCCTGCGGATCCCCACGCAGCCCTGGACGATCCGTTCGATCTCGCAGCTCCGTTTGCGGACGCCCCGCTCCTCATAATAATTTTTGATATAGCCGTAGGCGGTTTTATCCGCAAGCGTGCCGATGGTCCCGGCGCGGAACGTCTGCCCGTAGCCAAAGATCACCTCGCAGTAGGCATGGGCCTTGCTCTGGTATTCGCCGGAAAAGTTTAAATCGATGTCCGGCTCTTTATTCCCTTTAAATCCGAGAAATGTCTCAAAGGGAATGTCAAACCCGTCCTTGACTAATTTTTTGCCGCAGACCGGGCAGTCCTTATCCGGCATATCGCAGCCGCTCCGACCGGAAAACGCTTTTACCTCCGGGGAGTCAAAATCACTGTATTTACAGTTTTCACAGCGGTAATGCGCCCTAAGGGGATTGACCTCCGTAATCCCCGCCATGGTCGCCGCAAAGGAGGAGCCTACAGACCCTCTGGAGCCTACCAGATAGCCGTCCTCATTGGATTTCCACACCAGCTTTTGGGCAATGATGTACATCACGGCGTAGCCGTTGGAAATAATGGAGTTTAATTCCCTCTCCAGGCGTTCCTTTACAAGATGGGGCAGCTCTTCCCCATACATGCTGTGCGCCTTTGTATAGCAGATTTCCCGAAGAAGCTGATCGGAATTTTCAATGACCGGAGGGCATTTGTCCGGGCGCACCGGAGAAATCTTTTCACACATGTCCGCGATCTTATTGGGGTTGGCAATGACTACCTCCTCCGCTTTTGCGCTGCCTAAATACGCAAATTCTTTTAGCATTTCCTCGGTCGTGCGCAGATATAAGGGAGCCTGGTTGTCCGCGTCCTTAAAACCCTTTCCCGCCATGATGATGCGGCGGTAAACCTCATCCTCCGGATCCAGGAAATGCACATCACAGGTCGCCACGACCGGTTTTTTGAAAATTTCTCCCAGTTTTACGATCCGGCGGTTGATATCCTGCAATTCCTCAATGCTGCTTACCGGCTCCCTGTCACTGTGAACCATATATTCGTTGTTTCCGATCGGCTGGATTTCCAGATAATCATAAAATCTGACCAGCCGTATGATCTCCTCCTCCGGCCTGCCGCCGACGATCGCCCGGTAGAGCTCCCCTGCCTCACAGGCAGATCCGATCAAGAGTCCCTCCCGATGCTTCACAAATTCACTTTTGGGCACTCTCGGCCGCTTGTGATAGTACGTCAGATGGGACTTAGACACCAGCCGGTAGAGGTTGATGCGCCCGATATCGTTGGAAGCCAAGAGAATGGCATGGTAGGTCGGCATTTTCATAATGGCTTCCGGCGATGCCGCTCCCATCTGATTGACGCTGTCTAACGTTTCCGCTCCGCGCTCTTTTAGCATATGGATGAATTTCACGAAGATCTCCGCCGTACAGCCCGCATCATCTACCGCGCGGTGATGATTCCCTAAAGGGACGCCGAGAGCCTTCGCCACCGTGTCCAGCTTCAGCCGGTTTAAGCCGGGCAGCAAAAGGCGCGCTAGCGCCACGGTGTCGATCACGGTAGCGTCTGTTTCTATCCCCTGCCTCTCGCAGTTTTTCGTGATAAAGCTCATGTCAAATCCGGCATTGTGGGCGACCATGGCGGCGCCCTTGCAAAATGCCATGAATTCTGGAAGGATTTCTTCGATCTTCGGCGCATCCATGACCATATCATCCCGGATAGAGGTCAGCTCCTCGATCCGGTAGGGAATGGGGATCTCCGGGTTGACAAAGGAAGAAAACCGCTCTGAGATCACTCCCCCCACTACTTTCACAGCGCCGATCTCTATGATTTTATCTTTGTCGGGAGAAAGGCCCGTGGTCTCTAAATCAAAGACCACATAGGCATCTTCTAATCTCTGGTTTTTGGAGTTGGTGATGATGTCTTTTAAGTCATCCACCAGATAGGCTTCCATTCCGTAAATAATCTTAAAATCGTCTTCCGGCGATATGGCATGGCTGGCGTCCGGGAACGCCTGCACATCTCCGTGATCCGTGATCGCGATCGCCTTATGCCCCCATTGTTTCGCGCGCTTTATGATGTCTTTTACTTCCGAGACCCCGTCCATATCGCTCATCTTGGTATGGCAGTGCAGCTCTACGCGCTTTTCCGGACTCGTGTCCATGCGCGCGCTGGTAAAGTCCGCTGTCTTTTTGATCCCGGAGACAGAGCCAATGGTCAGCTCGCTGTCAAATTTATCAATGGTGGTGACGCCCTTCATCTTATAAAAAGCGCCCTTTTTCACCTGCGCAAGCAGCTCGTCCCTCTGATCGTTCCGCGCGAAAATCTTTAAGACGATGGAATCCGTAAAGTCCGTGACGGAAAGAATGATCATGGTCTTCCCGTTACGGATCTCTCTCGTTTCTATGTTCATGACCTGGCAGCGGATGGCAACCTCACCCATTTCTCCCGCTATCTTTTCAATGGGAATGATCTCATCGTCAAAATCTTTTCCGTATACCACATCGGGATTGTCCGGCTTTTTCATCTCTCTCCTGCCGCTAAAATGCCCGCTGTCGGATTTCCCGCGGTTTCCGGCAGAACGAAGGGGGGATTCTTCTTTTTTCGCGTCTCCGCTCCTTTGCGCTCCCGCCTTTGCGCGCGGGGCAAGCGCCGGCTGCCCGTCCCCCGCAAGCGGCTCCTCTCCCCCCTCGTTCCGAAAGCTGGCTTTTTTCACGATGTCCTGGATCTCGAACCGCATCTGCAGATCGCTGTTTTTCCGATGCCGGCTCTCTTTTGGCTCTTCATACGCAAGTTCCACCGACAGATCCAAGCCGCAGCGCTCGCATATGACTTTTTCCAAAAACTCCGCAATCTCCCCGGACTTCGTCTTGGCAACGATCGTATTTTCCAAAGTCAGGCGCAGGCGGTCCGTTTCTAAAAATTCCATTTTTGCGCCGCGCAGCAGGCTGTATTCCACAAGGCTGTGATTTTTCAGTTCCTCTAAGATGCTGTCCCTATATAAGTCCATGAGTTTTTCCGGAGTATACTGGCCAGAGAGGCAGTATTTTTCGATCACCTTCACCCGCATCTGCCTTCCCGGAAAGATCTGCTCTCCGATGGAGCGCTCTAACTGATAAATATGTTTTTTATGGATCAGCCGGCTTCCGGCCAGATAGATGCGGATGCTGTCTTTCCCGCGATTCATCCCCACCTTGGTGACTTCCGTCTCAGATAGCAGCTTTTTCATATCTCCAGCTACCTCTAAGGCAGGGAACACCTCAAAAAATAATTTGGACATAGAAATCCCCCATTCTTTCCACTATCCCTGCTGCCAGTGCAAAAGCTCATAACGCAGACTCTCGAGCAGTTCTGATTCCGGCACTTTTTTGCAGACTTCCCCGTGCTTGATGATCAGGCCCTCCCCGATGCCTCCGGCGATGCCGATATCGGCTTCCTTTGCCTCTCCCGGCCCGTTTACCACACAGCCCATCACTGCCACCTTGATATCTAAGGGGATATCCTCCACCATGGCTTCTACCTGGCTGGCAAGCTCGATGAGGTTGATCTCCGTCCTGCCGCAGGTAGGGCAGGATACCACTTCAATCCCGCCTTTCCTAAGCCCTAAGGTCTTTAAGATCAATCTGGCGGACTTGATCTCCTCTAAGGGATCGCCCGTTAAGGAGACGCGGATGGTATCGCCGATTCCCTGATGCAGGATCAGCCCGATGCCGATGGCGGATTTGATATTGCCGCTGATGATGGTGCCCGCTTCTGTAATGCCTACATGGAGGGGATGGTCTGTCTTATCCGCGATCAGTTCATGCGCCCTGACACACATCATCACATCGGAGGACTTGATGCTGATGACCAGATTGCCATATCCCATATCCTCGATCATCGCCGCTTTCCCTAAGGCGCTCTCCACTAAGCCCTCCGCCGTGACGCCGTGGTATTTCTCCACCAGCTCCTTTTCCAGAGATCCGCTGTTCACCCCCACGCGGATGGGGATATGCTTCTCTTTTGCCGCCGCCACGACTTCCCGGACCCGTTCGGGTCCTCCGATATTGCCGGGATTGATGCGGATCTTATCGGCTCCGTACCGCATCGCCGCGAGGGCAAGCCGGTAGTCAAAATGGATATCCGCCACGAGGGGAATGGAGATCTGCTTTTTGATCTCCGCTAACGCCTCCGCCGCTTCCATGGTCGGCACGGCACAGCGGATGATATCACAGCCCGCCGCCGCAAGCTTCCCAATCTGAGACACAGTCGCTGCGATATCCTCTGTTTTGGTATTGGTCATAGATTGTATCAGCACCGGATGGCCCCCACCGATGACCTTATCCCCGATTTTTACTGTCTTTGTCATAAACCCCGGCTCCTTTCCCCGCAAGGCTTCCAGAAAGGCGGACTGTCCCCGCTTCTCTTACAAAAATATCCTTTCTTACAAAATATCCGCTTTTACAAAAATATCCGCTCTTACAAAATCTTCTCTTACAAAAATACTTCTCTTACAAAATATCCGCTCTTACAAAAACAGCTTCCGTATATCGTTAAACATGACGATGATCATGAGGGCAAACAGCAGCATGATCCCCACAAAATGAACCATGCCCTCTTTTTCCGGATCTATTTTCTTGCCGCGGATGGCTTCCACGATCAAAAAGACCAGCCTGCCGCCGTCAAGGGCCGGCAGGGGCAAAAGGTTCATGACGCCTAAGTTTGCCGACAGGATGATGGAGATATAGAGCATCTGTAAAAACGCGGCAAAATAGCCGTAGGAGACGCTCTCCTCATAGCTGTCCCCGATGACGTCTACGATCCCGACAGGACCGCTCATGTCGTTTAAGGTCACGCCTCCGGTCAGGAGCATTTTCAGGCTCCCAAGGGTCGTGGAGATCCAGTATTTGACTTCGTAAACGCTGTATTTGGCGATTTCCCAGAGATTTCCCCTGACGTTTTGCGCCTCCCCCACGAATCCGTAGAGATATCTGCCCAATTCCTCGTCATATTCCGGCACCAGCGTGGTTTGATAGGTCTCCCCGTTCCGCTCGTAGGTGACCTCCACGGCCTCGCCCGCATGGAACATGGCATAGGAGCTGATTTCCCTGTAAAAATGGATCCTTTTCCCGTTCATCTTCAGGATCTTATCGCCCGCCTGTATGCCGGCTTCCTCCGCCGCATACCCCTCTGTCACATCTGCAAGGACAGGAAGGTCGTAGCCGATGTTGCAGATCAGGATAAAGGAAAATATCAGAGCCATGATGAAATTAAATACCGGCCCCGCCGCCACCACGCTCATGCGCGCCCAGACGGATTTTTTCCCGAACGCCCGCTCATCGCTGCTCTCTGCGTCCTCTCCCTCCATGATGCAGGCGCCGCCGAAAGGCAGCAATTTCAAGGAGTATTTTGTCTCTCCCCTGGTGATCCCGAAAATGGTCGGGCCTAGGCCGAGGGAGAACTCGTTGACCCGTATGCCGTTCGCTTTCGCCAGCCAGAAATGGCCCAGTTCATGAAAGATGATCAAAATGCTAAAAATGAGTAACGCGATTATAATTTTCATTTACCAATCATACCTCTCTATATAGTCATATACCATCGCTTCCGTCTCCCATATCTCTTCCAGGGAGGGATGGTCTTTGTAAGGGATCTGCTCCATGCAGCTTTCGATGATTTCTGTGATGGTCAGGTAGCCGATTTTCTTATCCAGGAACAATGCCACCGCTTTCTCATTCGCCGCGTTATAGACCGCCGGCATGCTGCCGCCCCGTTCCATGGCATCATAGGCTAATTTCAGTCCCGGAAAGTTCTCCGTGTCCGGCTGCTCGAACGTCAGGCTGCCCAGAGAACACAGATCGAGGCGTCTGGCAGACATGGGCCTGCGTTCTGGATAATAGAGCGCGTATTGGATGGGCAGGCGCATATCCGGCGTCCCTAGCTGGGCGATCACCGCTCCGTCCTCATACTCTACGGCAGAATGGATGATGCTCTGGGGATGCACCACCACCTCTATCTGATCCGGCGAAACGCCGAACAGCCATTTTGCCTCCATGACCTCCAACCCTTTGTTTACCAGGGTGGACGAATCGATGGTGATTTTTCTCCCCATGGACCAGTTGGGATGCCTTAGGGCTTCTTCCGCCTGTATCCCTCTTAGCTCTTCCCGCCGCTTCCCCCGGAAAGGCCCGCCGGAGGCGGTCAGGAGGATCTTGCTGACGCGGTTTTCCCCCCTGCCCTGCAGGCACTGGAAGATCGCGCTGTGCTCGCTGTCCACGGGCAGAATGGCTGCCCCGCACTCTCTCGCTAAGGGCATGATAAGATGCCCCGCGGCAACCAGCGTCTCTTTGTTGGCAAGGGCGATTTTCTTCCCTTCGCGGATGGCGGCAATGGCAGGGCGGACTCCCAGCATCCCCACGATGGCGCTGACTAAGATCTCGCTGTCCCTGTGGGCGGCGACCGCGAGAAGTCCCTCCATCCCTGAGACGATCTCCGTAGATACATCTGCCGTTTTCAGCCGCAGTTCTTTCGCTTTCGCCTCGTCATAGACACAGGCAAGGCGGGGCGAAAATTCCCTGATCTGCCTCTCCAGCGCATCGATGCTGCTCCCAGCCGCCAGCGCCACCACCTCTATATCCTTTTGCTCTCTGACGATCGCAAGGGCCTGCGTCCCGATCGAACCGGTAGAACCTAAAATCGCAATTTTCTTCATTTCCCCTTTCTCCACTCCCTTTTCTCCATCACCTTTTCTCCATCACTTTTTCTATGCCACCTTTTCTCCGTCACTTTTTCTCCGTCACTTTTTCTCCGTCACTTTTTCTATGCCACTTTTTCTCCGTCATAATATAAAGCTTGCCGCCAGGAAGTAGATGATGGGAGCCGTGAAGATCACGCTGTCAAAGCGGTCCAAGATGCCGCCGTGTCCGGGAATCAGGGTTCCATAATCCTTGATGCCGTAATTGCGCTTGATGGCGGAGGCAGTCAGGTCTCCCACCATCGAAATCAAAGCTCCGATGGCGCTGATCCCCGCCATAAAATAGACATGAACGTTTTCCAGTCCCATCGCTTCCCTGAAAACCATGCCATATAAAATGGTAAGCAGCGCTGACCCGATCACGCCTCCGATGGCACCCTCCACGGATTTCTTCGGGCTTAATTTCGGCGACATTTTGTGCCTGCCGATCAGAACCCCCACACAGTAGGCGCAAGTGTCGCAGCCCCAGGAGCAGAGGAAAATCAGCCACACGATATAGGCGCCCGCCCGCAGCATTCTCGTCTGGTACACATAAGAAAGCATGACCGCCACATAAAATACGCCGAAATATGCCGCAAGCATCTGTTCTGTCCGGTATTTCGGGTAAGTGAATACATAGACAGACATCAGCAGTATCAAAAGCCCCAGTACGAACATCATCAGATCCGGAAGAAACGCGAACCTTACATGGCAGTAATATACGGTCGCGCCAAGATACCCCGCAATCCCCGGCAATTCTCTCTCTATCTGGAAGATCCGGTACAGCTCAAACATTCCGATATAAGAGATCAGCAGGGTGGAAACGAACAGCACGTCTCCTCCCGCGATCATCAGCACCAGCGCCACAGCCACCAGCAAAATCCCGCTAAGAAGTCTTGTCTTAAACATCGCTCTCCTCCTTTAGTCCCCCAAATCTCCTGTCCCTCTTATGGTAGGACTCTACCGCTTTTTCTAATTCTTCTCTCCCGAAGTCCGGCCACGGGACATCTGTAAAATAAAATTCGCTGTAAGCGAGCTGCCACAGCAGGTAATTGGACAGCCGCTGTTCTCCGCTGGTGCGTATCAGTAGATCCGGATCCGGTATTCCAGCGGTGTCCAGGTACTCCGCAAATACGCTCTCCGTTATCTCCTCCCTGCTCCGCCTGCCCTCGGCAATGTCTTCATAGAGCCTTCTCATCGCGCGGAGCATCTCATCTCTGCTGCCATAATTGATGGCAATCTGCAGGTTCAGCCCATCGTTTCCTTTGGAAGCCTCCTCCAGCTCCAGGATCTGCTTTTGGAAGCGCTCTGTAAGGCGGTCAGTGTCTCCGATGACCCTGACCCTCATATTGTTCTTAGAGGCTGTTTTGACGCAGTTTTTCAGGTAGCTCTCCAGCAGCTTCATCAACGCGCTCACTTCGCTCTCCGGCCGGTTCCAGTTTTCAGTGGAAAACGCATAGAGCGTAAGGTATCTGATCCCTATGTCATAGGCGGCCTTGCAGACGGCCTCCACGTTTTTCGCGCCCATGGTATGCCCGTAATTGCGGGGCATCCCCTTGCTTTTTGCCCATCTGCCGTTTCCGTCTAATATGATTGCAACATGTTGCGGTATTTTCATTGTAAGCCTCCATTCCAGAATGCCTGCGCGCAGGAAGCACGTTCCCTGCTCTGAGCGCCGCCGGCTTTTGCGCGGCATAAAACTATCCCGGCCTCCCCCGCAGGCCTGCATGTCAAAATGAGGACACGCTCCTCATGTCCTCACTGATCTGGATCTCCTGCAAGGAGTCGTTTATACGGTAAGAATTTCTTTATTCTTAGCTTCTACTGCCTTGTCAACCTCCGCGATGTATTTGTCTGTCATTTTCTGGGTCTTCTCTTCCAGCTCTTTGATCTCGTCCTCTGAAATATCGGAGGATTTGCCCAGTTTCTTGAACGCGTCATTCGCGTCACGGCGGATATTGCGGATCGCCACCTTGGCATTCTCACCTTTTTTCTTTGCCTCTTTTGCCAGCTCCTTGCGCCGCTCCTCGGTCAGCTCCGGAAATGAGAGGCGCACTGCTTTGCCGTCATTCGTAGGGTTGATCCCCAGATCCGAAGTGAGGATCGCCCGCTCGATCTCCTTTACCATAGAAGGCTCCCACGGCTGGATCAAAAGCATCCTCGGCTCCGGCACGCTGACGTTTGCCACCTGCTGGATGACGGTAGGCGTCCCGTAGTAATCCACTTTTATCTTGTCAAGCACATGGGGATTTGCGCGGCCCGCGCGGATACTGCCGAACTCCTCGGTCAAGTTTGCCATTGTCTTCTGCATCTTCTCATCGTATTGAATCAATCTTTCATCCATCTTCTTTCCACACCTTTCATAATTTTTATTTTCAAGCAGGGGGACACAAGGCCTCCCCGCTTTCTTATCAGACCGTAACCTTTGTGCCGTTAAACGCGCCTGTCATGGCTTTCGCGATGCCGTTTTCTTCCTTTAAGCTAAAGACATACATCGGCATTTTATTTTCCATGCACATGATGGAAGCTGTCAGGTCGATCACGGCTAATTTTTTATCGATCACTTCCTGAATGGAAATCTCATCGTATCTGACCGCAGCCGGATTCAGTTTGGGGTCGCTGTCATAAATGCCGTCAATGGCTTTCGCAAGATAAATGCCCTCCGCCTCCATCTCAACCGCCCGCAGCACGGTGCCGGTATCCGTCGAAAAATAGGGATGGCCGGTGCCTCCCGCAAAAAATACCACCATTCCCCTCTCAAAGCACTCATTGGCAAAGTCTTTGGAAAAAACCCCTGTCATGCCCGCGCATGGGAAAGGCGTCAGGATCTGTGTCTGCATGCCCAGGGAACGGAATATCTCAGACACATAAATGCAATTCATGACCGTGGCCAGCATCCCGATCTGATCCGCCTTCGTCCGGTCGATGGTTTCACTGGTCCTGCCCCGCCAGAAATTGCCGCCGCCGATGACGATCCCGATCTGTATGCCGCTGTCCGCAATCTGCTTTACCTGCCTTGCCACCTCTGTGACAGTCGGCTCGTCAAACCCGGTGCGCTTCTCTCCCGCTAACGCCTCTCCGCTTAATTTTAAGAATACTCTTTTCATCACAGACTACATTCCTTTCTTTTCTTGAAACAGATTCTGCCCATTCCTGAAACAGACTCTGTCCATTTTCCCTGTCCGCGCCATCGCGCAGAAACGCCGCTAGCGTCTTATATTTTACGATATCCCCCGCCGCATTTTCAACTGTTTCCCGCGGCGCATCCGCAGCGGAGGAGAAATCGCCCGCCAATGGAGGCGCCCGCGCTATGTAATGCCCTCTTGCGCTCCCGGAAACGATCCTCTGTACTTCATCTATTGTAACACATTTTTGTGTTTTTCAAAGAAAAAGCACAGAAAAAATTTTGATTTTTTTGCGATTCTTGTAATAAGCCCTGAGAACCCCTCCGCGGAAGCTATTCTTTCCCGAGGATCATTGCCAGGACAAATCCCAGGACAAATAAGAAGATCCCCGCTATGACCGGCAGGAAGCTCAGGCTTCCCAGATCCATTCCGGAAAAGACCGCCACCGGAGAGGCGAACAAAAGCCCTAAGATCGCAAAATAAGTTTTTCTCTCATGCCTGTTGAGCAGATATTCGATCAATTTTGAAATCAGGAAAATGCCTAACACGACACCGATCCCAAAAGGCAGCAAGATGGCCGCGCATTCCCAGAGAGCGCTCCACTGCAGCTTGAAAGCCGCCACAAGAAACCTGTTGATGCAGTCGATCAGGGGCGTGTAGTACCCCAAGGACATCAGCAGCATAGAACCGCTGACCCCGGGGATCACCATGGTCGCCGCCGCCACAGCGCCGATAAAAAACAGGCGGACGGCGCTCCCCGCTCCCGCAAGCAGGATTTTATCCTCTCCCTGCTTGACAAATTCCATGCCCACAATTATTGCAAAAAAGAGGAGGAACAGGCAGATTTCCGACATAGCGGGCCGCTTGCCCGAAACCTTGGGGAGCAGCAGCGGCAGGCCGCCAAAAATCAGTCCCACGAACAGCATCGCTGTCTGGAACGGATAATACTCAAACAAATATCCTATGGCAAACGACAGTCCCGCGATCCCAATCCCCATGCCGATGACATAGGGAAACAGCAGCTTCACGCTCTGCTTGAAATGGGAGAACACCCCCGTTACCGCGGAGATCACATCTCCGTAAATCCCCATGGACACCATCATGGTGCCTCCGCTGACTCCGGGGATAATGTTCGCCACTCCAATGGCCACCCCCTGTAATATGCGTTTGATCAGTTTCATATGATGCATCCACCTTTCCCTTTGACGGTAAGCGATTTTTTCCGCTCTCCCTCTCATTAACTTCTATTATCCCGCGGCGATAAGTATGCGCACTTTATAAAACCCCTGCAAATGGCATTTCTGCGCCACTTGCAGGGGTCCCGATCACAAAATAGGAAAGCAGCCTTTGCCTATGCGTTCATCTGCGCCGCAACTTCCGCCGCGAAGTCTTCCTGTTTCTTCTCAATGCCCTCGCCCGTCTCAAAACGGACAAATCTTTTTACGCTGACTGGGCAGCCGGCCGCTTTAGATACTTCCTCTAAGTATTTGCCCACCGTCTGCTTTCCGTCCTCCGCTCTGACATAGACCTGATCTACTAAGCAGATCTCCTTTAACTGCTTGCTGATGCGCCCCTCGACGATGCCTTTGATCACGTTTTCCGGTTTCTCAGACTCCTTGGGATCGTTCTTGATCTGGGCTAAGAGGATCTCTTTCTCATGCGCGATATACTCCGCGCTCACTTCTTCCCTGGAAACATACTTGGGGTTCAGCGCCGCGATCTGCATCGCGATGTTTACCATCGCTTCTTTTACCGCATCATTGACCACATCGGTATCGGCATCCACAATGACGCCGATCCTGCCGCCGCCATGGATATAGGAAACCACGCAGCCATGCTCCGCGGAGACTTTTTCAAACCTGCGGATCTTTAAGTTCTCTCCGATCACTGAGACTTTCTCTACCAGCGCGTCATTGACCGTTTTGCTGGCGTCTTCGCGCCATGGCTCCGCCAGGAACGCATCCATATCCGCCGCATCTGAATCGAGCGCCTGGTTCGCAACTGCTTTCACGAACTCCTGGAACGTCTCGTTCTTCGCTACGAAGTCTGTCTCAGAATTGACCTCGACGATCGCCGCTTTCCTGTCGTCCTTTATGACCACCGTGCAAAGACCCTCCGCCGCGATGCGTCCGGCTTTTTTCTCGGCCTTTGCCTGTCCGTTCTTCCTTAAGAACTCCACCGCCTCGTCCATATTCCCGTTTGTCTCATGCAATGCTTTTTTGCAATCCATCATGCCTGCGCCGGTCATTTCACGCAGTTCTTTTACCATAGCCGCTGTAATATCCATCTTTTCCATCCTCCGATCTATGTTATGCTTCTTCCGCTTCTGTTTCTGCTTCCGCAGCTTCCCCGTCCGCTTCCTGGGACTCTGCTTCCTCTGCCGTCATCTCCATGCCCTGGTTTGCCTCGATCACAGCGTCAGCCATTTTAGAAACGATCAATTTTACGGCTCTGATGGCGTCATCGTTGCCCGGGATCACATAGTCTAACTCTTCGGGATCGCAGTTCGTATCGCAGATTCCGATCAATGTGATCCCTAAGGTATGCGCCTCCTGAATGCAGATCCTTTCTTTTTTGGGATCCACCACGAAGATCGCATCCGGAAGCTTCTTCATCTCCTTGATGCCGCCAAGGTTTCTCTCTAATTTTTCCCACTCTTTCCTCAGCGCGATGACTTCTTTCTTCGGCAGTACTTCAAAAGTGCCGTCCGCAGCCATCGTCTCAATCTCTTTTAATCTTACGATGCGGCTCTGAATGGTTCTGAAATTTGTCAGCATGCCGCCTAACCATCTCTCATTCACATAAAACATGCCGCAGCGCTCCGCCTCTGTCCGGATGGCGTCCTGCGCCTGTTTCTTTGTTCCGACGAAAAGGATCGTGCCGCCCTCCGCCGCGATATCAGCCACTGCCTTGTAAGCCTCGTCTACTTTGCCTACGGATTTCTGCAGGTCGATGATATAGATGCCGTTTCTCTCTGTGTAGATGTATGGAGCCATTTTCGGGTTCCATCTTCTTGTCTGATGTCCAAAGTGGACGCCTGCCTCTAACAGCTGCTTCATTGAAATAACGCTCATTCTTTTTTCCTCCTGGTTTTTATCAGATTCTTCCATACGCTTCCACCCGCCAGACGACCTGTCGGCACCGGTCTGTTGGTCTGCATATGTGTTTTTTATGGGAGGTTTTATTTTCTCCCATGAAATCCTTAGTGATTATAGCATAAGTCCCCTGCTAAGGCAAGAAATTTTTACCGGATCAAACCCTGAATCGCGCTTTGATCAGGGCTATGTTCTTATCGGGCCTTTTTTCAGGATATCCGCAATCTCTTCGTATGTCAGATCATACGGTATGTCGTAACTGCCCGCCTTGATGAGGGAGGCGTATCCCTGCTCTGTCATATACGCGCACCAGGCGTCCGAATCGTCGATCACTCCGTTCTTCTCCAGCTTCCTGCCGACGGTACTGCACAGATTGCCGGGCTTTACGGTCAGGCGGTAGGGGGGCTGCTCCTCCGGCTCCCGGGAGTCCTCCTCCGGCTCTCCCTCACTCGAAGGCTTCGCTTCCCCGTCTTTCCCGGCCGCCTGCGCATCCGCGGGTTCTGATGCCCCTCCCTCTGTCCCGGAGG
>CAZAMD010000001.1:28010-44509 GCA_964486485.1 uncultured Roseburia sp.
CTTCTGTCTCCGCGGGCGCGGCAGGATCCCGAGGAGCGTCCCCCTCCTGCCCGTCTTTCATCACCATTCCAAGCTTGGCTGCCTCCGCGATAATCTCCTCTTCCGGGATATCGTTGATATCCGCTTGTTTTTCTCCGAAGCTGACAGCCAGAATGACGGTCGTTATCATGATCCCGATGCCCAGTCCCCGCAAATAATATTTTAATTTCACGAATTTATATCCCCTTTATAAAGTCCTATGACAAGTCTTACTTCCCCAAGTCCTAATCCAAACTTTTTTGCGATCTCCACATCACTGACGCCCTCTTTGTGCAGCGCAAGTATGTCGTTGTAGTAATGCTCCTTTTCCTCCCCTGCCCTCTCTTTCTCCGGCAGTTCCGGCTCCGCCGCAGACTCCGCCGGGACCGCAGGCTCCGCGGGTGCGGCTTCTTCCGCAGGTTCTCCCGCATGAGCCGCGCTCTCCTGCACATTTCGGATATCCGCCGCGAGGCGCTGCAGGTCGGAGGTCAGTCCTGCCAGCTCCGTGTGCTTATCATTCAGCATGTTATAGAGGAACATGATCTCATTGTGGGTCTTGTGCATGCTCTCAAGGACCGTATCGGAATATTCCTGGATCGCCATGATCTTTTCGTTCGTCTCCCGCTCCAGAAAACGTTCCGTCTTTTCCGCAGATGCCTCGACCGTCTCGTCTATGGCTTCCTCGATCTTTGCCGCGGCATGCTCAAGCTCATGGCCTACGATGCTTTTCAGCTCTCCCTCGCTCATCTCCGCAATCTTATTCAGTTCCGAAACTGACAGCTTTTCTGTCACAAAAAAGCTGCCGATCATGAATACCGCTCCCACTAGAAGCAGTAAGATTTCTACTCCACCCATATAGCTCCCGCAGCTGTCTGGTCCCTCTCCGGCCGAAAGCCTGGGAATACGCGGGCCGATGCCAGCTTTCCTCCGGAACCGCTGCTCACTCCTCTTATATTTTTACATCAAAACTGGTCTTCCGCTCCTTGGGAAGGATTTTACCGTTTTCCTCTTCCCCGCCTTTTTCTTTCTTCTTCCTTTTCCTTTCGTCTCTGCTGTAGCTGCCGCTGCCCTTTTCCTTCGCGTCATAGCGGAATTCAAAGTTCTCTTTTTCCTCTGTATTCTGCACCTTATGGGCCAGGCTTTCCTCCTGCTTTTCCTGGCTGATCTCTATGTTCTGCTGCTGCACCGCAGGCTTGCTGTCTTCCTGCTGCTTGATATTTCCGACATCCTGCGTTCTTTGTATCATTCCGTTAAAGTCTACCGGCCTAATCGACATTTTCAAACACCTATCCTTTTCGATATCAATCAACTAAGATTCCCATATAATTCCCCATTTTCCTGCGCATCTTCGTCAGTGCCTTGGTATGCAGCTGGGAAACCCTCGATTCTGAAACTTCCAAGATGTCACTGATCTCTTTCAGGGTCATATCGTCATAATAATACAGCCATATGACTTTCCGCTCCTTTTCTGTCAGAAGCTCCATGGACTCTTCCAGGACTTTTTTTAATTCCTCCTGCTGGATGAAATCCTCCGGCTGCACAAACTGCGAATTGCTCTTCGCGTCCATCACCGGATCGCCCCCCTGCTCCATAAATTCGTTGAGGGAGACGAGGTTTGTCACATTCAGCTGTATCTGCCATTCGTTCAGCTCATCCTCCGCGATCCCCAGCTCTTTCGCAAGTTCTTCATCCGTCGCGTTTTTTCCGGTTCTTGTCTCTATCTGCCGTATGGCCTCTTCGATTTTTTTCCTCTTTTGGCGGACCGTCCTTGGTATCCAGTCCATCTTTCTGATCTGGTCTAAGATCGCTCCCCGGATCCGCAGGCTGGCATAAGTCTCAAATTTCACATCTTTCTTCAGGTCAAATTTATCGATCGCATCTATGAGGCCGAAAATCCCGTAGCTTACCAGATCTTCGTACTCTACGTTATACCCCAAATACATGCTGAGCCGCCCCGCGACCAGTTTTACCAAAGGCGCATACTCAATAATGATTTTTTCCCGCAGCTCCGCCCGAGGTTTTTTCTGATATTCCTCCCAAAGCTTTTCTCTTTCCACCATTTTCATAGGAAGCCCCCACGTTTATGTTATGATTCTTTCTGTTCCTCTTTTTTCTGACCCAGCTCCTGTTCCTCTTCTGTTGCATGCTCCTCCGCAGAATCTTCCGACTCCGCGGCGTCTTCGTTCGTTTCCTTGAAATTACGGTCGATAATGATTTTAACGGCGCTCCCTATCACAAAAAAAACCAATAATACCAAAAGCAGCACTTTGGTAAATCTGACCGTCTCCATATGGGTCAATATGCCGGCAACGCAGGTGACAAAGCCTGCCGTCAGCGTAACGATCGCAGGTATCGGTTCTGTTTTCATTCCCTTCCATGCCTTTCCTTTATCATCATATGATTTTCAGCGGCTTGCCAACGGATTTGATATGAAATTCCCCCGTTTCACAATGCAGCTCCACCGTCCGTCCATAATTTAATCCGGTATCTTCCGCCACGAGGCGGATCCCCAGTTCCTTTAATATCTTTTTTGCAGCCTCTGTATTCCGCTCACCGATATTCCCCACTTCCGACAGACCGCTTACCGCGAACATTTTTGCCCCGCCCGCAATCTTGGCTGTCATCCTGTTTTTATCCGCTCCCTCCGCAAGCATGCGCCTGTACAGTTCCCGAATGCCTGTGTCTCCGAATTTCGCCACATTGCCGTTGTTGCGGACCTTTGTGCTGTCCGGCAGCATGTAATGCACCAGACCTCCGACCTTTGCCACAGGATCATAGAATGCCAGACCAATGCAGGAGCCCAGTCCCAAGGTTGTGATCATATCAGGCGCCTTGCATATGTTCAAGTCTGCCATTCCTACCTTTACTACTCCACTCATCTGATATGCTCCTTATACTGAGATTCCAAGCGATGACAAAATCTTTTCATATGAATCTTCTTCCGGCATAAAGATAAAATATCCGTTGACAGCCACCTGGGCGCAGATTTCCGTCTCTATCACCAGCGCGTTATCTCCCTGCAGGCCGAACTCAATCGCCGGCACGCTCAAGATAGCCCCCGCCATATCCACTGAGATATAGGGAATGGACGGCACCAGCACCAAGTTGGTCATAGACGACAATGCTGACAGATAAGAACCCACAATGATATTCCCGATCTCTTTTAATGCCGACAATTCCATTTCGTCAAAGGGCTGGCCGATCGGGGCGTCTTTCATCAGCAGCTTGTTTACCAGATAGCGCGCGGAGGGAACATCGAGCAGAAACATCATGCTCCCGTCGATGTCGTTTTTCACTTCCAGATAGATGCCCACGATCGTGTCGTTTTCCTCCCCGGCTAGCCTGCCCAGTTTGGAAACTTCCATCAATTTGATCGTGGGAACATTCATCTCAATCCGAATGCCCAGCATATTGGCGATCGCTGTAGCGGCATTTCCGGCGCCGATATTGCCAAGTTCTTTCAGAACGTCTAAGTACATTTCATTTACAGCTTCTAAGGTCATACTTCCCATACGTTTTTCCCCACTCCTTTCGCATTATAAAAATCTCCGCTGCATGATTTTCATAAATACGCTTTCTTTCCAATTTACGCGTTTTCTTCCAGGACGGACTGGATTTCCAGCAAAGAGATCAGTTCCTCTCCATGCTTGCCGATCCCGTTGATAAATCTGCCTTTGTTTCCCATCTTGTCAATCTCGCTCTCACTCAGATTGACCACCTCTTTCACCTCATCCACGATGATGCCGATGGCCGCATTGTCCTCCAGCTTTAAGATGATGATCCTGCTGGCATTGGTGAACACATCGTCTTCCAGCCCCATCTTTTTGCGCAGGCTCATGATCGGGACCACCTCGCCGCGCAGATTGATGACGCCCTTGAAATAAGGCTGCACCTTCGGCACTCTCGTGATTTTCTGCATACGCACAATGTTATCGATGTACCCGATGTCAATGCCATAATATTCATCGCCTATCATGACAACAATATATTGCTTTGTGGCTACTTCCGCTGTTTCTATATTGTAGTTCTGCATATCATCCCTCCATTACATTAACGTGTTTACATCTAAGATCAATGCCACTTCTCCGTCGCCGAGGATGGTCGCGCCGCTGATGATCTTGCTGTTATTAATGTATTTTCCAAGTGATTTGATAACGATTTCCTGCTGTCCGATCAGGTTATCCACTACAAGTCCCGCAGAACTGTCTCCTTTCTGCACGATGACCACCGTCAGATTCTCCGCTTCCTCCTTCGGCTCGCAGTCAAGGAGCTGGTCTAAACGGATCAGGGGAATGACTGTGCCGCGGAGATGGATCACTTCCTGCGATTCCACATATTTGACATCTTTTACCGGGACATCCTCAATGGTCTGGATCGATCCAAGGGCAATGGCATATTTTTCATCCCGCACCTCCACCATGAGCGCCTGTATGATCGCCAGGGTAAGGGGCAGCCGCACGGTAAAGGTCGTTCCCTCTCCCACCTCCGTCTTTACTTCCACATCTCCGCCGAGGGCTTCGATATTCGATCTTACCACGTCAAGGCCGACGCCCCTGCCGGAGATATCGGTAATCTTTTTCGCCATGGAGAAGCTTGGCAGAAACAGGAGGTTTACGATTTCTTTCTGGCTCATGTTCTCCGCCTGCTCTTCCGTGATCACGCCCCGCTCCACCGCCTTGCTGCGGACAGCGTCAACATTGATCCCTCCTCCGTCGTCTCCCACTTCTATGATGACATTGTTGCCCTCCTGGAAAGCCTTTAAGAAGATGCTCCCCACTTCCGGCTTTCCCAGCGCCCGCCGCGTTTCGTTGTCCTCAAGGCCGTGATCCGCAGAGTTGCGCAGCAGATGCTGCAGGGGATCCCCGATCTGGTCTACCACGGTACGGTCAAGCTCTGTCTCCTCGCCGGACATATAAAGCTCCATATTCTTGTTTAATTTCCTGGACAGGTCGCGGATCATGCGGGGGAATTTCGCCACGACGCTCTCAATGGGAACCATCCGCACTTTCATGACAGATTCATGAATGTTGGTGGTGATGCGCTCTAAATACTCGATCTGCTCGTGGAACGTCTGGTTCTGAAAATTGCCCGACTCCATGGTGCTGATCGATACCAGGCTGTTCTTCGCAATGATCAGCTCTGACACCTGATTCATCAGCGCGTCCAATTTCTCGATATCGACGCGGACGGTCCGGTTCGTTACCGGCTTCGCGGCCGCCTGTTTTTTGTTCCCCGCCGGCACGGATGCTTTTCCCTCCGCCGCCGGAGCCGCCGCTGCCGGAACGCCCGCCGCGGAAACCTCCGGGGAGGCTTTTTCTGACGATTCTTCCGCCTTTTCCGGCTCTCCCGCCAATGCCGCATAGGTGATCTCTTCCCCGAGGACATCGTCGATCTCAGATACCGCCCTTGCGGCTCCGGAAACCGTATCGAAGCTCTCGCCGGAAGCCAGATAGAAGCTGAAATCTAAGTCAAAATGCTCCTCCTCGATCTCCTGGGAGTTCGGATAGCATGCTAAAATCTGTCCAAATTCTTCTACCGCCTTAAAGACCAGGAAAGCCCTCGCGGCTTTCAGGAGGCATTCTTTCTGGATATATACGGTCATTGCATAAATATGTAATCCGCTCTCTTCCGCCTTTTTGATCTTTGCTTTCTCCGAATCGGATAATTCAAATGTCAGGTATTTCTTTTTTGACGCCGCGTCAGATGCTCCTGCCGTTTCCGGAGCTGCCGCAGCGGCCTTCTCCTCCGCGGATCCTGCGGCGGCCTCCTCCGTTTTTTGCGGTCCTTCCGCAGCCTCCGCTTTCCCCGAAATAAAGTCATTGAGTTCCTTGATGATCAGCTCATTGTCTTCCGTTCCCTCATCGGAGCTTTCCTTGATGTTGTTCAGATAACCCTCGATGGCATCCAGGCACTTAAAGAGCAGGTCGATCATCGCGCTGTTGACCTTGATCTTGTCGCTCCTCACTTCCTGGAACACATTTTCCATATCATGGGTCAGGCGCTGCATCCGCTTGAATCCCATGGTCCCCGCCATCCCCTTTAAGGAATGGGCGGCACGGAAGATCTCATTTATGGTGTCCATGTTTTCCGGTTCTTTTTCCAGAACCATGATGCAGTCGCTCAACGTCTGCAAATGTTCATCTGATTCGTCAATAAAGATTTCCAAATACTGGCTTACATCCATGTTCTTTTACCCCCACATTCTTCGTTATTGTCTGTGCAATTTCGGTAAGAGGAACTACTTCATCTACAATTCCGGTCTCTTCAACCGCTTTCGGCATGCCGTACACGACACAGGTGTCTTCGCTCTGGGAAATGACATGCACCGGCTTGCTTTTGGATAAGGATAAGATCGCGTCCGTACCGTCCGAACCCATGCCCGTCAATACAACGCATACGATCTCATCATATCCGCTATCCTTTAATGAGGCAAAGGTGACGTTCGCGCACGGCCTTAATCCTCCGACGGGGGGATTCTCATTCAGCTGGATCTTATGCCTCCCATCCTGGCATCTTCTCACTTCCATGTGCTTTCCCCCCGGAGCGATGTAGACCGTTCCCTTTTCGAGGATATCTCCATCTTCCGCTTCCTTCACGCTGATAGGGCTTATCTCATTGAGCCGTTCTGCCATTGACCTGGTAAATCCCGGCGGCATATGCTGCACCAGGATCATCGGGGCATCCAGGCCTGCCGGAAGAAATGGAATGACGCAGTGCAGCGCTTTGGGGCCTCCTGTAGAACTGGCGAGCGCCACGATTTTATTTCCTCCTTTCACTGCCTGCACCGTATCCTTACGCACGTCCTGCGCCGCCGCTTCCCTGCGCTGCCGCTTCCCTGCGCCGCCGCTTCCCTGCGCTGCCTCCGGCACATTCAGCGCCGACCGGACAGCCTGCAGGAGCTGGCGCTTAAATTCCTCACCTCTGGCATCTGTCAGATTCGGCGGCTTTTCCACAAAACCGGCCGCCCCAAACTCCGCCGCGCGCAGCGCTTCCTCTGCGGCGCTGCCCGGTTCCGAGCTTATCACGATGATCCTCGCTTTCACCCCTGCTTTCCTGAGACGCTCTAACAACTCCAGCCCGTCCATTCCAGGCATAGGGTCGTCAAAGACGATGGCGTCGTAATCTTCCGACGTTATCTTCTCATATGCCTCAAACGCGCCGTCACACACATCATCTGCCTGAAATGTCTTTTCAGAATTTATAATATCACGAATAATCCTCCTCATGAGTGCAGAGTCATCAATAATAAGAATCTTTTTTTTCATCATTTTTCCAAACCTCTGCGGATCAGTTTGCGTTCTTCTTCAAAAATATAACGGATAATCTCTTCTCTTATCGTATTATCCTTTATCAGAAACTTTGCGCGGATCTCATATTGATTCCCCGCCTTTTCCAGAAAGCTGCTGTAAACGACCTCCACCACGATATCATAATGCCGCCTCCGGCTGTCGTTGTTTAGATCGAGTTCTATCAGAAGCACCGTTCCCACTTCCAGCTCCTCTTTTGTGGAAAAACGGATCCCGCCGCCGCTGATGTCCAGAAGATTCGCGGGGGCTGTGTTTCCCTCAAGGAAGTCATCCTGTATGAGGCTTACCACCTCCTCCAGGTTATACAGGTCGATCTCTCCGTCCGGTATCTTATAATAGCCAATGTCCATCAGGCAGACATAGCGGAAATACTCCCGCCTCTGCACCCTCTCCAATCCCGAGCGCAGCATGATCTCCAATATGTAAAGGTTGTCTCTCTTATACCGCTCTTTGATCTCTCCGATTGCCCGGTACATCGTCTCCTTGGACAGAAACGTAAATTCATAGCGCACGCTGAGGGGAAGCATCACCAGACTGCCCCCCTCTGTCGGCATCATGATCTCAAGGGTCCCGTCCGCCCTGATATCCAGCACCTGACTCTTATACTCCTTAACTGTTTCACGCGTCTTTGCCGTCCGCTCCGCCTCCTGAGCCAGCCTGATCTCAACTTTGTCCCCTAAATGAACCACTTTTGAAACTGTCATAAGTATACTCCTTATTGTCTGCGATTTATCAAATCAGAAAACATCCGGGCAATCCCCCACCCCATTTTAGGTACATTTTGTTTATGCTCCAGCAGATTTGCCGCTAACACCTCAAAAGCCCTCGAGGACTTCGCCTTTGGCAGATGTATGGAAACCGGCGTCTGCTTCCTCACCGCCCGCTCCAGCATCGTATCCTGCGGCACCATCCCCAGGTAATCCACGCTGCCCTCCAGAAATTTTTCCACCACGGAATTCAACCTGTCGTATAAGCTCTTCCCCTCCTCCACGGAGGCCACCTTGTTGGAAATCATCCGGATCTCTGTCTGCTGCCGCGAGAAAGCGGGGTTCCGGTAGAGCGTTTTTAATAAGGAGTAGGAATCCGTCAGGGAACTGGGGTCCGGCGTGGTGACCAGGACCACCTCGGGGCTTGCCATGACAAATTCCAGGACGCTGTCGGAAATGCCCGCCCCGGTATCCACCAAGATGATATCCGCAAGCTCATCGAGTTCTTTCAGACTCTTTACCAGATACAAGATCTGCTCCCTCGTGAGATTATTCAGCCCCCGGATGCCGGAGCCTGCGGAAATAAACCCGATCCCCAAGGGTCCCTCCGTAATGATTTCCCGGATGCCTTTTTCGTGATAGATCAAGTCTGCCAGACTATGCTTCGGAATGGCTCCAAACATGACCTCTACGTTTGCCAGGCCAAAGTCCGCGTCGAATATCAGAACCTTTTTCCCCATTCTCGCCATCTGCACCGCCAGATTCACAGTGACATTGGATTTCCCGACGCCGCCTTTCCCGCTGGTAACTGTGATTACCCGGGCGGCTGTCCCCTGCTGCTGATTTTTTAGTTTTATCACATTTCTGAGCTTTTCAGCCTGATCCATAGAATTACCTGCCCCCTAGCAACTGTTTCACTATCTTCTGCGTGTTAAATTCTTCGATGTCGTCCGGTACATTCTGGCCATTGGTCATGTAGGATAAGGAAGCGCCGGAATACATCCGGATGTTGAGGATATTGCCAAGAGTCGCTGTCTCGTCCAGCTTGGTGAAAATGATCTTATAGTCGGCAATGTCTTTATAGATATCCACAATCTCCAGCAAGTCCTTGTACTTCGTGGTGGCGCTGATCACCAGATACACCTCTTTCCCGTAGGCTTCGTCGAGTCCATTGATCATCTTCTGCATATCCATGCACTGGTTCCCGTTTTTGTGGGAAAATCCCGCCGTATCGACGAAAATCAGCTGGCTGTCGCTCACGCGCTCAATGGCGGCGTTCATCTCTTCCGCGGAATAAATGATGCTCATCGGCGAATCCAAGATGTTGGCATAGACCCTAAGCTGCTCCGTCGCCGCGATCCGATAGGTGTCCGCCGTCAGAAACGCGACGTTCATGCCCATCTCCACCTTATATTTCGAGGCGATCTTAGCGATGGTCGTCGTCTTTCCCACCCCGGTAGGACCGATGAAAAAGATGATCTTGGGTTTTTTCCCTGTAGTATCAATGGTATTCGGCTGACCTAATTTTAATATCAGTTTTTGGTACACCGTAGACAAAATATAGTCCACGCTGCTTCCGCTGTGCATGGTCTTCTCCGTCTCCTCAAGGATCTGGTTGACGTATTTTTCATTGACGTCATTTTCCAGCAGCGTGCGGTAGAGCATCTTCAAAAACTGCATTCCCTCCGGGTTGGCATCCGGCTTTTCTATCGTCTCTTCCCTCCGCTTCTCCTCCGTGGAGAACTGCTTCTCAAGCATCAGGGAGATATCCTCCAGACGCTTCTCAAGCCCGTCGGTCCGATTCTCCGCCGCAGGATCCGCCTTGGGGGAAGGGCCCTGCCGGAGGGCAGAGGATGCCGTCTCAGGATTCAGGGATTCCGCCCTGGGGATCTCGATCTTCTCATCTGCGGAGAGCCGGATCCCCTCCTGCTGCTTTACGATGGAGTTTAAGGCGGCAAACGGATTGGCATACACTTCCTTCTCCTCTAATGCCGCCGTCACTTCAAAAACGACTGAGCGGAACGCCTTGAACAATCCTTTCGGCTTTATTTCCTTTACATTCATCACCACCGCACCGGGACCGAGCTCCTGCTTTGCTTTTTCGATCGCTTCTTCCTTGGTCTTCCCCTGATACTTGTTTATGGTCATTTTACACCGTCACCATCCCTACTGATTGTAATTCTACATTAGACTCCACTTCGTTATAGGAAACAACGATTAGGTCTTTGAAATAGTCTTCTGTCAATTTCTTAAAATACATGCGCACAATGGGCGAAGTGATCACGATAGCGCTCCGTCCCATGTTTTCCAGTTTTGCCACTTCCGTCTCCACAGAGTTCATCACTGCCTTTGTCCGCTCCGGATCCAAGGTTAAGTACGCCCCCTGCTCTGTCTGCTTGACGGAGGACATGATCTCCTGCTCTACCTTGGGATCCAGCGTGATCACGCTGGTCGTCTCGTTGGCAGGAAAATACTTGCTGGAGATCGCGCGCTTTAAGCTCTGTCTGACATACTCCGTCAAAACATCGGTGTCCCTCGTGGTGGAAGCGTGGTCCGCGAGCGTCTCGAAAATGGTGAGGAGATCCCTGATGGAAATCCCTTCCCTGAGCAGATTCTGCAGCACTTTCTGCACTTCTCCAAGTCCCAGCTGCTTTGGTATCAGTTCGTCCACCAGCACCGGATTGCTCTCTTTTAAGTTGCTGACCAGATTCTGCACATCCTGCCTGGTGAGCAGTTCCGCGATATGGGAGCGTATCACCTCCGTCAAGTGCGTCGCAATGATGGAGGGCGGGTCTACCACCGTATAGCCGAGGCTTTCCGCCCGCTCCCTCTGGCTCTCCGTGATCCAGATCGCCGGCAGATGGAACGACGGCTCGAAGGTTGGAATGCCGGTAATCTCCTCCTCCACATAGCCGGGGTTCATCGCCATATAATGGTCAAAGAGGATCTCTCCCTCTGTCACCTGGATCCCTTTGATCTTTATAATGTACTGGTTCGGATTGAGCTGGATATTATCCCTCAGGCGGATAATAGGCACTACGGTTCCAAGCTCTAAGGCGATCTGCCTTCGGATCATGACCACGCGGTCGAGAAGGTCGCCGCCCTGATTGACGTCTGCCAGGGGGATAATGCCATAGCCGAACTCCAGCTCGATCGGGTCTACCTGCAGCAGCGATACCACATTTTCCGGCTTCCGTATCTCTTCCGCCTCTGTCTCCGCCGTGCTGATCTCCTCCTCAATGCCCTCGATGGCAATGTTCTTGTCCATCTGCCTGCCCGCAAAGATAAATGCAATGCCTAATATGACAAACAGCACGGCGTTCAGCGGCGTCACTATGCCCAAGAATGCCATCGTAGTCCCTACGATGTAGAGTACTTTCGGGATGCCGAAGAGCTGGCTGACAAGGATATTGGAGAAATCCGCTTCTTTCGAGGCCTTGGTCACCAGGATGCCGGTCGCAAGGGAAATGAGGAGGGACGGTATCTGGGAGCAGAGGCCGTCACCAATGGTGAGCAGGCCGTAACGCTGTATCGCCTCCGCAAATTCCAGTCCGCCGCGGGTCATTCCCATGACCGTGCCGCCGATCAGGTTGATAAAGGTGATGATCAATCCGGCGGTCGCATCTCCCTTTACATACTTTGTCGCACCGTCCATGGAGCCAAAGAAACTGGCCTCCTCCTGGATCTTGTTCCGGCGCTCCCTCGCCTCCTTTTCTGTGATCGCGCCCGTATTCAGATCCGCATCGATCGCCATCTGCTTGCCGGGCATGGCATCGAGCGTAAATCTGGCAGTCACTTCCGCAACACGCTCGGAACCTTTGTTGATCACGACAAACTGTATGATGATCAGGACGATAAAGATAATGGCGCCGATGATCAGATCGCCGCCCCCGACGAAGGCGCCAAAGGTCTCTACGACGTTTCCGGGCGATCCTGTCGTGAGGATCAATCTGGTAGAGGAAACGTTCAGGGCGATCCTGAAAATCGTTGTGAACAAAAGCAGCGTTGGAAAAAAGGACATATCCAAGACTTCTTTTACAAACAATGTATCAAACAGGACGATCATTGCGATGGAAATGTTCAATGCCAGCATCACGTCAAGCAAGGTGGAGTTGATCGGCACTATAAAAAAGATGACTGCAGCGAGCAGATACAACGCTATCCCTATGTCAGATTTCTTCATGCCCTATCCTCCTCGTATATTGAGGGAAGCCGCAGCCATCCCCCTGCGGACAGAAACGGTTCCTTCCTGAAATTACTGTTTATGCTTCATATTATAAACCATTGCAAGGATTTCCGCCACTGCCTGATACAATTCCGGCGGTATTTCTTCGCCGATTTCCACATTGGCATAGAGCATCCGCGCAAGCGGCTTATTTTCTACGATTTCTATGTGATGTTCCTTTGCCGTCTCACGGATCTTCATCGCCAGGTAATCTTCCCCTTTCGCAAGGACCAGGGGAGCCTTTGACACCTCCGGATCATACTGGATCGCTACCGCAAGATGGGTAGGGTTTGTGATGACGACATCCGCCTTGGGGACGTCCTGCATCATGCGCCTCCTGGAGGCCTCGCGCATGCGCTGCCTCTGGCGTCCCTTGATCTCTGGATTTCCCTCTGTATTCTTGTACTCATCCTTTACTTCCTGCTTCGTCATCTTCATCTCTTCCTTGAAGCGGATCTTCTGGTATATGAAATCCGCCATGCCGATCACGAAATACACGAGGCTGATCTTAAGCCCTGTATTGATGACAATGCTGCCGCAGAGCGCCAGCGCCTGATTCAACGGCATATCATACAGGATGAAGATGTTATCCGCCTCTCCCTTGACCGAAACGTATGCAACATAGATGACCACGCCGATCTTCAAGATGGATTTCAGCAGCTCGAAAACGGAATCCTTTGAGAGGATCCGCTTAAAGCCATTGATGGGATTGAATTTGTCCCCCTTGGGCATCAGCGGCTTCAAGGAGACCTTCCACCCCACCTGCACGATGCTCACCAGCAAGGTGATGGCAAAGCCGAAGGCGAGAAAGGGCGCGGAAATCCTGAGCATCATCCCGTAAAGCGCGTGAAAGAAGATGGTAATCTCAGCCACGGAGCCGCTTGCAGCAAAACTCTCCACAAAATCCGGCATCCGGTTATAGGCATAGCTGTAGACTTCCAGGAATCCGCCCCCGACAAAAGCAACAAAGACTTTCAATACCAGAAACAGGACGATCAGGTCAAAGGCGGAGGTAAGCTCTTTGCTTCTGGCAACCTTGCCGTCCTCCCTGGCTTCCCTCAGCTTCTTCTCCGTCGCCGGCTCTGTCTTCTCCCCTCCGGGGCCGTCTTTTGCAAACCACTGAAGATTGTAGGCTAGAATCAATCGCATTTCCTTTTTCAATTCAATACATTCCCTCGATAAACAAGACCATCATTTTTCTCATTTCGTCAAATATAAAATCGGCAATCCCCGGCAGCAGCGATATGGTCAGGAACATGATCAGGAATCCTACCATGATCTTCATCTGCATGCCTACCGCGAACATATTCATCTGCGGAGACACTTTTGCCAAAATGCCGAGAATGCAGTTCAATACCATGATGCAGGCAAAGGTGGGAAGATATATGCGAAACCCTATGACAAACAGATCCGTGATATACTGCACCATAGACGCCATAAGATGATTCCAGTCAAACGACTGCCCATTGACCGGCACTAAGAGAAACGAATCCGCAAACGCCCTTAGGATCACATGGTGCATATTCGTCACAATCATCAGCATCAGCACCAGGTAGCTGTATAGATTTCCGATCAGCGCGGACTGCGTCTGCATCTCGGGATTGAACTCTGTCGCCATCATCAGGCCGGTATCCATGGAGATGACATGCCCCGCAAATAAAATAATGGAATTACAAATGTTTGCGCCAAACCCTATCAGCAACCCTGTAATTCCTTCTTTTAAAACAATGACCGCATATCCGAAAAGACCTGTGTATTCCAAGGCTGTCCTGTCCGCGAACCCGTAAAGCAGGCAGGAGATAAAAACAGCCAAGCCGATTTTTACCTGCCGCGGGGATCCTGACTGGCCATAGAAGGGCGCTACATAAACAAAGCATGACACCCGCACCGCGATCAGGATCAGCATTTCCAAATCAGCCAATGAAAACGTGTATTCCAGCATATATCATCCTCCCAGATAAATGCTGAAATTAGACCACAGGGAAATCATAAATTCTGAAAGGTTCGTCAGCATCCAGGAACCGAACAGCATCATTCCGACGAATACCGCTATGATCTTTGGAACAAAGGTCAGGGTCTGCTCCTGAATCGATGTCACCGTCTGAAAGATGCTGATGATCAGACCTACCACCAACGAGATGATCAGCGTTGGCGCGGAGCAGATAATTATGGTATAAATCGCGTCCCTTCCAATATCAAGAACTTGTGCCTCTGTCATTTCTTATCACCTCACACAACATATCCTGCGTCAATAAAATGTCTGGACCAGATTGCGGATCACAAGATTCCAGCCGTCCGCCAAAATAAACAGCAGTATCTTAAACGGCAGTGAAATCGTTGTGGGCGGCAGCATCATCATGCCCATCGACATAAGCACCGACGATACGACCATATCAATGACGATAAACGGAATGTATATGACAAAGCCCATAATGAATGCCTGCCGCAATTCCCCGATGATGAACGCCGGAATGATGATCGTCATAGGGACCGCTGCATAGGCATCCTCACCAGAGGAATCGTCAATGTCATACGTCTGGCCCGATATATCAATGAAAAGATTTACATCTTTCGTCTGCAGCTTCCCATGATTGTACATAAACGAACGGATGGGCGCTTCCGCCTCTTTCCATGCCTCCTCTATGGTGATCTCCCCCTCATCGAGAGGTTTTATGGCTCTCTCATTGATCTGCTGGAACGTCGGCCACATGATAAAGAATGTGAGGAACAGCGCCAGACCGATCATGACCTGATTCGGCGGGGAGGTCTGCGTTCCGACCGCCGTGCGGATAAAATGCAGCACTACGATCACCCTAGTATAGGAGGTGAGCATGATCAAGATCGATGGAGCCAGAGCCAAAACCGTCAATATCAGCAGCCCCCGCACCGGTGTGGACAGGGACGCCGACTCATCATTGATGGATATGTTCCATCCGCCCAGTCCTTCTCCCCTCCTGCCCTCCGGACTCTCCGTATCTCCCTCAAACGAGGTGATGCTGTCCGGATCCATGGCTGCCGCGCAGACTGTCTCCCTGCCGCAGGAAAAAACCAGCGCTGCCGCAAGCACCGCGACGGCAAAAGCAAGTGATGCGATACCGTATATTTTTCTCATTTTTGTCATAACTCAACCCTGTTTTTTCGGAAAATGGTTCTTTAATTTATTCAAAATATCCTGAAAAACTTCCTGAGTTTCCTGTGCATCCGCTTTCAGCTGATCCGCAGGCAGCTCCGCTAACATGGTCACTTCCTCCTTGCCAACGGCGATCAGCAAGTATTTCTCTCCGGCTTTCACGATCTGCAGGACTTTATTGTTGGCAATCCGCATGCTCTCGATGACCTGCAGATTCCTGCCTTTCATCTGCGATTTCTGAAAGCCTCCCACCCACTTTGCAGTCAGGTAGGTCAAAAGCAGGACAAACCCAAAGATGATGAGGGCGCCTGCCAGCTGGAGAAAGCTGTTCAAAGAAGCACTCATTAACACCATATTAACCAACTACTTTTTTTACCGCATCCAAGACGCGCTCCGCCTGGAACGGCTTCACGATAAAATCCCTTGCGCCGGACTGGATCGCCTCGATCACCATCGCCTGCTGACCCATCGCGGAACACATAATGACGTTGGCATTCGGATCTATCGCCTTGATCTTCTTCAATGCCTGAATGCCATCCATCTCCGGCATCGTGATATCCATCAGCACCAGATCCGGCTTCGCCTCCGGGTACTTCTGCACCGCAACCGCGCCGTTCTCAGCCTCCGCCGCTATCTCGTAACCGTTTTTGGTCAAGATATCCTTAATCATCATCCTCATAAATGCAGCGTCGTCACAAATCATAATCTTTGCCATACTATTCTCTCCTATCTGAATTTTTTTCACTTATTTGATAATTTCCGTGATCCTTATGCCGTAACTTTCCTCAATGATGACCACTTCGCCTTTCGCTACGAATTTGCCATTCACTAATACATCTATCGGCTCACCGGCTATACGGTTTAATTCTATAATAGTTCCGGGGGTAAAATCAAGTATTTCCTTAATAGATTTTGAAGTCCTCCCCAATTCCACCGTCACCTCAAGCGGCACATCCATGATCAGGTCCATATTTTCCGGCCCGTACCCCACGGGTACGCTGCCCTGGAAAGGCTGGAATTGCGCCGGCTGCACATTTACCTGCTGCTGTCCATACATCGGCGGCATCTCCTGCCCCATCATCGGCTGGCCCATCATCGGCTGACCCGCCATC
>CAZAMD010000001.1:44609-49298 GCA_964486485.1 uncultured Roseburia sp.
GGCTGGCCCATCATCGGCTGACCCGCCATCGCCTGGCCCGCCATCTGAGGCTGGCCCATCATCGGCTGGCCCGCCATCGCCTGCGCCATCTGAGGCTGGCCCGCCATGGACGCATCCGCCTGTGGCTGCTCTATCTGCGGCTGCGGCGCCTGCTGGGAAGCTCCCTGTGATGCCGACTGGCGCATCGCGGCCGCGGCATTGCTGTCCTCCTCCATGACCATTGCAACGCTCGCGCACATCTCTTTCGCAAAAGAAATCGAGTACAGCTGCATGATCTCGCTGTTCACCAGATCGCCGATCTCCATCCGGAACGTTACTTTTACAAACTCTTCCGCGAGGAATTCATCAATGGCGCTTTCATCCATCGTCTCCTGCAGATCGACTAAATCCGCCACCGGAGGGCTGATATCGATCACCTTGTTCAGCATCGAGGAGAGCGAAGTGGCCGCGGAACCCATCATCTGGTTCATCGCCTCGCTGATAGCGCTCAGATGCAGCTCTCCGAGCTCGCCGCTTACGTTGGTGCCGTCTCCTCCCATCATCAGGTCGGTGATGACCTTGACGTCATTCTCTTTTAAAACGAGGATATTGCTCCCGTCTAAGCCTACCGTATAACCGATGCGGATAAATACACAGGGTTTTTCGTAGTTATCGCAAAGATCTGCCCAATTGGAAAAGGAAACCGTCGGTATGGAAATATCTACCTTCCGGTTTACCAGGGAAAACAGCGTCGTAGCCGCCGTTCCCATACTGATATTCGCTATCTCGCCGATGGTGTCTTTCTCATGCTCCGTCAACGGCTCTGAAGCCTCCTCGCTGCCGGCAGACATCATAGGGCTGTTCAGCAAAGCATTTATTTCTTCTTGAGACATGTTTCCACCCATGTTACTGCTCCTCCCTAATCACTGACGTAATCCTTACTGCATAGCTATCGCCGGCAGCCCCCGGCAGAGCAGTAAATTTTTTAATATTGCCAACATAAATATTTAGCTCCTCATTCACTTTTGTGTTCAGGCGGATGATATCCCCGCACTGCAGTCCAAGGAAGTCACTGACTGATATGACGCTGTTCCCCAAGGCCGCTTTGATGGGCATGGGCGCCCTTGAGATCAGAGACTCGATCCTCTCCGAATATTCCTGTTCGTCTTTCTGCTGCAGGCTCGAATACCAGTATTTGGTATTCAATTTATCCATCACGCTCTCTAAGGTGAGGTAGGGGAGACAGATATTGACCAGCCCCTCCACCTCGCCGATCCGGATATTCAGCGTGATCAGGGCCGTCATCTCCGTCGGGGAGATCACCTGCGCGTACTGGGAGTTTGTCTCAATGCGGTCCAGCCTCGGATCCACCTCGCACACGCTCTGCCACGGATCTGTCAGGAGATTGATCATGACATTGTAAATGCGCTCGATGATCAGCAGCTCTATCTCTGTGAAATCCCTGGGGCGGTCCAGCGGGACCCCCTTTCCGCCGAGCATCCGGTCCACAATGGTGTAGCCGAGATTTTCCGCGACCTCAAAAATGATATTGCCGTTGAGCGGGAGAAAATTCACAATCCCCAGCAGAACCGGATTCGACAGCGAATTGGTAAATTCCATATAGGTGACAGCTTCGGAACTCACGACCTCCACCTGGACATTCCTACTCAGATACACCGGGAGATTCGTTGCCAGCAATCTTCCGTAATGTTCAAAAATGATCTCAAGAGTACGCAAATGTTCTTTTGAAAATTTCGCAGGACGGGCAAAATCATAATTCTTAATCTGCTTTTCATTCTTATTATCTTTTATTTCATCTGCATCAAGTTCACCGCTGCTTAACGCTTTGAGCAAACTATCTATCTCTGTTTGAGATAAGACTTCACTCATTCCCTCTCACCACCTATCACAAATAATCAAGATCTGTTCTGGGTAGCCACACTCGAGAAGTTGACGCCGACAATAAAGTCCTTTCCTCCGAACATCTCCTGCATAGCCGTTAAGATATCCTCTTTTACATCCTTGTACCCATTGGCATTGAACTCATCTAACGTATAGCCGCTTACAATCGTATTGATCTCACTCTGGATGATCGTCTCTTTCTGCAGAAGTCCCTCTGAACCGCCGTAAGTCTCATATCCCTCGCTCTTGGTGTTCAGTGACAGGCTGACGGAAAATACCGCGTAATGCGACTGCCCATCCGGATCCGGCTTCAGGCTCACCGTGAAATCAGACCCAATCTTAAACGCCTCGATATCCTCGATGGGAACGGTCGGCGTGGTGGACGAATCACCGCTCTCAAGTTCCAGATTGATCGCCGAGCATACCTGGTCGATCAATTCGTTTGATTTCCTTGTCTGTGGTATGATGGTAAATGTAAGAATCGCTGTAAGAATCAGATTTATCAAAACCAGCGCCAGAATGATGACTGCTATCAAGTTTTTTTTCATAATTTTACCTTCCCGCCTATTCTAATTGTGAGCTGTATGAATTATATATTTTTATCACGACGCGCCTGTTCCTCGCCCGTCCCTCAGGGGTGGAATTATCCGCGATCGGCACATACTCGCCCCTTCCCGCGCACTTGATATGCGCCGGGTTGATAGATGTCGTCTCCCGCAGGTAATCGCTCACGGACCGCGCCCTGTAAAAAGAAAGCACATTGTTGTCCTCGTACTTGCTCGAATGGATCGGGACATTGTCCGTATGCCCTTCCACTTCGATGATGTTATCCTGATAGGATTCCAGCATCTTCCCTATCTTGTCTACCAGGGGGTAAGCCTCCTGCTTGATCTCGTCCTTGCCGGAATCAAAGAGCAATGCCCCGTTCATGTTGAGCATGACGTAGTTGGCGTCAAAATTCACCTCTACCTCATTTCGGACGCCGTAGCGCTCCACCGCCTGCTGTATGATCTCCGCCATCGCCTCCGACTGCTCTAAGGACTGCTCCTTGTAGGCTTCCGTCAGCTCCTGCTGTTCTTCCGCCTCCTCGTTGGACTGGGAGTTTGCCTTCTCCTTATAGTAGACATCGAGATACTCCAGCTGGCTGACGCCGGAAGAGACCAGGTCGCCTTTCAGAATGGAGGAGTCCCCGCCGGACAAAATGCTAAACGCGCTCTGGAAAGAGGCGATCACCTGCTCGAACTTCTGCGCATCCACGGTAGACATGGAGAAAAGCAGCACGAAGAAGCACAGCAGCAGATTCATCAGATCCGAGAAGGTGGCCATCCAGGCCGGCGAGCCGGAAGGAGCTTCCTCCTGTTTTTTTCTTGCCACTATTCCTCACCCCCGCCCTCAGCTGCTGTATTGTTGCGCTCAGAAGGAGACAGGAATGATTTGAGCTTCTCCTCTATCACGCGCGGATTCTCTCCCGCCTGGATCGACAGGATCCCCTCCACGGTGATCTCCTTGAGCATCATTTCTATCTCGTTATTTACCTTTAACTTGGAAGAGATCGGGCCGCAGAGCCAGTTCGCGATCAGGGAACCGTACAAGGTCGTTATGAGCGCTACCGCCATCGCCGGTCCGATGGCATTCGGGTCGTCCATGTCCTGGAGCATGAGCACCAAGCCGATCAGGGTACCGATCATACCCCAGGCAGGCCCCATCTCGCCCCATTTCTCCCAGACGCCGATCTTCGTCTTATGCCTCGCCTCGATACAGGAGAGATCCGTCTCCAAAATCCCCCGGACCAGATCCGGATCCGTGCCGTCCACCACCAGCATGATGCCTTTTTTGAGGAAATCATCCTCGATGCTGTTGGCGGCTTCCTCCAGCGCCAGCAAGCCTTCCTTCCTGGCTGTATTCGACAAGTCGATGATATTCCTGATGACCTCTGCCGGATTCTGCGCATCCTGCTTAAAGACAAGCGCCACGCTCTTAAATCCGCCGATGAAATCCTGCAGCTTATTGGAAGCGAGCACAGCGGAAAGGGAGCCTCCGATCGTAATGATAACGGAAGGGAAGTCGTACATATACCCAAGTCCCGCAACGCTACTGCCGGCAATGACACCATAAACAAACACAACTACACCGAGCAGGATTCCTGCCAAAGAAGCTATATCCAATTTCGTCCACCTACCATCTCTGATTTTTTGCAGCCGTTCAGCCGCCCCTGATCTTCTGGATCCGGTCATGGCTCCATGGCCGGACACAAAAGACTGAATCACATTCTTATACCATTCTACTAGATTTTTGCCCTCTTGTCTACTTCCTTTTCCAAATATCCGCTCTTTCCGACAGGAAAGTACTGACAAACAGCACATAACCTAGTCCGACCCGTACAAGGACTAGGTTACATGCCTGGTATGCCACGGACAGAAACCGCGTGCCCGCGGGCTTCTGTCCGTATTTTTTCATATTTGGATCATTCCTGTCAAACAGGAGCGAGCGTTAACGCTTCAGGTTTACCAGCTCCTCCAGAAGCGTATCCGATACAGAAATGATACGGGAGTTTGCCTGGAAGCCGCGCTGCGTGATGATCATCTGCGTGAACTCCGTAGAGAGGTCTACATTTGACATCTCCAGTTCCCCGCTGCTCATGGAGCTGCCGTCCGCGGAAATCTCAACGCCGATCCCGTCAAATTCGCCGGAGTTTAAAGTGGTCTTATAGCAGTTGCTCCCCACTTTCTCAAGACCCGCCGCGTTTGCGAACTGCGCCACCGCGATCTGCCCTAGCAGCTCTGTGTTTCCGTTGTCATAAGTGCCGTA
>CAZAMD010000001.1:49398-53022 GCA_964486485.1 uncultured Roseburia sp.
GCGCCACCGCGATCTGCCCTAGCAGCTCTGTGTTTCCGTTGTCATAAGTGCCGTAGATCTTGCCGTTATTATCGATATCGATCCCGATCAGGGTGCCTAGCTTCTTTCCTTTTCCGGTCGCGCCGTCCTCCGCGCTGCCGCCCTCCATCACAGCGGTGGATTTCCCGCCGTTATCCGCATCCTGCAGCCGCGAAAAATCAATGGTGATGTCGTCAAACTGCGTCGGATTGCTGCCAAGGACGCTCATGTTCAGAACCACGCTGTCTAACACATTGTTGCCTTCCCTGTCGCCGATTCCGATAAAAGAGCCGTCCGCCGTGCTGAAATGGATGCCGTAGTCGATGGCAGCTCCCGTCATTCTCAGGACTCCGGAGTTTATCTCGGGAGTCACTTCACCGGCATCTAATTTCTTCTGCATGGCATCCGAAATGCCGTACACCTGTTTTAAGCTGTACTGTCCTCCCTTATCTCCATTAAATCGCTTATTGGCTGCATCATAGGTCAGCTTTTCCCCTGTCGCGTCGTCACCTGCGTAAACTTCGCCTGTTGCCGGATCCAGATAGAAGCCCTTCTGCACCTCGTCGTAGGAAGCAAGCGTCACATTTTGCGCCTGCAGGCCGAATACATCCTGCAGCTGCACATTCGTATGGATATCCGGATCATAGAAAATCTTTCCCTCGCTGTCAAGGATCTGATCGAGTTCCACGGAATATTTTCCATCCTCGCCCAGAGATTTGAAGCTGAAGCGGGCGGTATATGCGTATCCCAGATTATCATAGAATGTCAGCGTCTTTGTCATGCCCACGTCACTGGTGATATCCGAATCGTTCTTATCGATGATGCCGGACACATTCGCCATCGTCGTCGCTTCCGGCGCGGACGTCATGTTCGCCGGCTGCATGATGCGCAGCGCGGAAACCGTATCCTTTCTGATGTTTCCGGTAACGGGATCTACCTGCCATCCCATAACAGTGTAGCCGGTAGACGTCATGCAGAGGTTTCCCGCGCCGTCCACGAAGAAGGAGCCGGAACGGGTGAATACATTTTCTGAACCGGTATTTACGATAAAGAAGTTTGTGGTGGACATATCGGAGAGCCGGATGTCAAAGCCGCGTCCCGTCGTCTCCGCCGCGCCAGCCGAATCAATGCTTATGTTCGTAGCGCCCATGGAAGTACCGAGACCTATCTGCTTCGCGTTGATACCGCCTACGCCGGTCGCCGCGTTGGCGCCGGAAGCGCTGGCTGTGGTCTGGTATAAGATATCCTGAAAAGTTACGGAGGAAGACTTAAATCCTGCCGTATTTACATTCGCGATATTGTTACCGATAACGTCCATTTTGGTCTGATGTGTCTTTAAACCGGACACAGCAGAATACATTGATCTCATCATAGTGAAATGACCTCCTGATTCTGTTTGCATAATTCCATGCTGCTTTTTCCCCTCTGTCAGTCAGGGATGTTCGCTCCCGTAAAGGTCCAGCTACATAATCACAGCACCGTCAATATTGGTATAGATATTTTCGTCTGCCTCCGTCTGATCCATGGCAGTCACCACGGTCTTATTCGGCACATTTACAATGAATGCCAGCGAATCTACGATGACTAACGATTCGCGGATCCCTTTTTCGCCTGCTCTCTGAACTCCTGATTCCAGACGCTCGCTCTGTTCCTCGGAAAGGCTGATGTTCCTGTTTTCCAGCCGCTGCGACGCGTGTTTGGAAAATTTCAGCTCCGCGCTGCCGACAGCATCCTGCTTCTGCTTTAACAGTTCCCCGAAAGAAATGCTGCTTTCCAAAGCGGCCGTATCCGTGTTTCTCCGGCTCAGATACTGGTCAGTTACCTGTTCAATCGAAGCAAACTGGTTCCTGATCTTATTCATAAGGCTTCTCCTTTATCCCTCCGGCGTCTCCTTGGGCGGATCTGCATCCCCCTCCGTGCCGCCTGTGTTTTCTCCATCCACGTCTGGAACTTCCGGATCCTCACCGTCTGGAACTTCCGGGTTCTCATCTGCCGGAGGCTCCGCGCCATATTCGTGTCCGGTTATCTCCTCATATCTCTGGAGGAATCCCTTGAACTTCTCCATGGCCTCTTCTGTAATGTAGGATCTCTGGTATCCTGACATGGATTCGTATACTTTTATCAGATTCTCAATATCCGTCAGATCCGCCGAGGTAACCTGCCCCGGATCCGGCATCTTTAACACCTGCGCGGAAAATGCGCCTGCCACGGCCGTCGCCTCCACAAATTCCGGATCTGCCACCTGGTAGATGTCAGACAGCGGATAAAGGCTCCCGTTCACAGATACCATCTGCTCTCCGTTCTCTTTCTGTATGTAATCCACAAATCCCTCTGTGTAGGTGGTGACGCCGGTCGATGAGGTGGATTTGATGATGACATACTGCCCCACCAAGCTGTTGGCATTGCTGCTTTCCACCGTACTCTGCACCCCTAACATCGCCTCCATCTGAGAGAAGGTCGCTAACTGCGCCACATACTCCGTGTTGTTGGTAGGCTCTAACGGATCCTGGTACTGCATCTCCGCGCACAAAAGCTGGAGGAACTGATCATATCCCATCTCGTTGCTGGGCATTGGCTTCCGCGATGCCTCGGCGCTGTCCTGACCGACGATCTCTCCCTGGTCCACTGGTACGATAACTCCCATATCTGTATCTCCTTTCCTGTGTTTCTAGGCGGTATAGTCAATGGAGTTGCCCTGCTCCGCCATCATCTGCGCCACGAGGGCCTCTTCCTCTGTCATCAGTCCCGCAAGCTCTCCCAGCTCATCTGCATGGAGCCTTCTAAGCTTCCCGGAGGCTTTCTCCCGCTCTTCCGCCTGACGCTCTTCCTGTCTGCCGTTCTGTTCCAGATTCTTCTCGAACTCATGGCTTCCCACCGTCACTTCCACGGCGTCCACCTTTACGCCCGCCTGGTTCATGTTCTGTTTCAACTCCACGATCTGAGCCTCCAGGGCTTCCTTCACCAGCTCATTCTGGGCGATGATATGCGCGGAGACATTGCCCTGCTTCGCCGTCACCTCCAGATAGAGCTTCCCGAGGTTTTCCGGATTCAGCTGCATTTCCAAGGTGGTCTGCCGGCTGCTGACATGGATCTTGGTGTACTCGGTGATCTGCCGGATGATGTTCTCCACATCAATCTGCCTTGCAAATTCCGGCGCTTCTCCGGCCGCCTGGACATTTCCCGCCTGCTGCTGCGGCACATTGCCCGCTTCAGCGGCATGGCTGTGCTGATTGAGCCCGCTGCCCGCCTGCTGCTCGGAGGTTCCCGCTTTCTCCGGGGTCAGACCGCTCTCTTTCGGCAGTCCTTTCCCATCCAGCTCCTCTCCGGCGGCATCTTCCGCTCTCTCCGCGGCCTTTCCCGCATCCTGCTCTGTCAGCGCGGAGACGGTTTCTCTTGCGCCCTGCTCCTCTCCTGCCGCGTTCCGGGACGGTTCCGCCTGACTGCTCACGCGGACGGCATCCTCTGCCGCATCCTGCCCAAGCGGCTCTCTCACGGGGATCTCTTCCAGGACTGCCGCGTCTTCCGCCGGCATATCAGCCGCTGTGTCCGCTGGCATATCAGCCGCTGTGTCCGCTGGCATATCAGCCGCTGTGTCCGCTGGCATCT
>CAZAMD010000001.1:53122-62335 GCA_964486485.1 uncultured Roseburia sp.
GGCATATCAGCCGCTGTGTCCGCTGGCATATCAGCCGCTGTGTCCGCTGGCATCTGGAACATCTGCTTTACTTCTTCCGCCGTCAGCCCCAGATCCTGCAGAAGCTCCTCGGTCAGAACAGACACTTCCTTTAACACATTCAGGAACTCCCCGCTGCACAGCAGCTGCCCCGCATCTCCGCACCCGGTCAGCACGGAAACAAGATCTGCCAGCTGTCTGGGATCCATCAGGTCCACCGCGGTAAGGCCTAACTGCTCCATCGCCTCCCTGATCTGCTCTTCTGTGACGCCAAGCGCTTCCTTTAGGACGTCTTTGACCTCTTCCTCATAGGAGTCCAGCCGTTCTTTGCACTGTTCCTCCTCCACGGCGCCAGCAGCCTCTGACTGTTTCTGAACGGTGTTCTCGCGGTACTGATACTGCTTGTAGCTGTCCGCGCCCGCCGCGGGTTCTGTCCTTTCTCCCGCTCTGCCGCTGTCCGCGCGCCCGCCGCCGCAATCGAAAGCTCCGCCCGGATGCGGGGCCATCTTGCTCATCAGATCCGCAAACGGAACGGCTGCGTTTTCCTCTTTAGTGCCTGAGAGCGCGTTTGCCGCCTGTCCCGGCGCTAAGATCCCCACTACGCTTGAAACATTGCTGCCCACTTCTCTTCCTCCTTTCTCTGCCGCCGCATATTCTGCCGCAGCGAATGATTTATTCTGAAGGCTTTAGGAGTTCCGTCACCTTTGCGGCAATCTCGGAATCCATCTTGCCCAGAATATCAGCTCTTGACTGTGCATCTAAATTGTCTAAAATCTCTGCTACCAGTTTCAGATTGTTTGTCATGGTATTGAAAATCGCCGCCGCTTCCTTTGGCTTCATGGAAGAATAGGTATTGACATAATCCTCGATCTCCGCATCCGCCAGGGTCTGCGTCACGACCTGTTTATAAAGCACCTCCGCATTGGCCGGGTCGATACTCTCATAATACTTCTTATATTCTTCTATATCGGGCGCTTCGTCGGAAAACACAACATCTTCATAAAAAGTTTGTTTTTCTTCTTCAAAAGCGGCCTCCTCCTCCCGGTATTTCTGAAGTTCCGCCGCCTGCGCCTCTAGCTGCGCGATATACTCTGCGTTTTCGGAAGTGCTGTCCTGCGCCTGTTCCAAGGCGATCTCAAGCTCCTTGATCTTGGCCACGGCGGCATCCATGGAATCAAAGGCGTAGGCGCTATCCTCGGTGGACATCTCCTCCGTAGCGGAATCCGGCAGGATCTTATTGACATATGGCACATTTTTCAAGACGGGAGCCAGCACGCCCGAACCAAAGCCGCCCACATCCCACTTGATCAAAAGTCCAAAGATGACCAGCCAGACAAGCAGGATAATGACTGTCACAAAAAATACGGCAATCTTCCCGCCGACAGTCTCCCCATCCGATTCCAGGTCGTCTGATTCTTTTTTCGCTTTTTTGGCCTCGCGGGCTTGCTTTTTTTCTTCTTTCCGGCGGGCTTTTTCCAGCTTCTTCGCCTCTTTTTCATCTACGGAGACTTCTTCGTTTTCTTCTGCCATTCTCTCACCATCCTAACTTTCTTGCGCGCTCTCTTCTTCATGATACTGATAGCTTACCAGTTCGTCAATCTCCCTTGCCTCTTCCCGCTTGATTTCCTCTTTGAACTGCTCAAAGGCTTTCTCCCTCAGTATCTCATGGGTTTTGCGGTCTATCATCGCGGCGTTTAAGCGTTCTCTCGCCTGCGCCACATTGCGCTCCGCCGCGTGGACCTGCATCATCTGGCTCCTCTGCTGGCTTTTCATGATATCGATCGCCCTTTTGCACTCTCTGATCTCCCGTATGCGGAGGCTTCCTTTGACAAGCTCCCTTGACTTTGCCTCATAGCCGGAGCGCCTCAGCAGGATCGCCTGAAGCTTCTCCTGTTCCTCCGCAAGCTTCGCGTTCGCCAGCCCGTAGGCGATCTTTTCCTGATTTTCGATTTTTTCTTTGATGTTCAGGATATTCTGCATCCGGTATACGAATTTTGCCATAAAAATCCCCTCTTTCAGGTCTCAAACAATTTGCCGAGCATCTGGAGTTCTTCCTCAAAGGCAAATTTCTCGTCTGTCCCCTGCATCAGGAACTGATTCACTGCCTGTATCTTTTGGATCGCATAATCGATTTCCCGGTTTGTTCCGCTCTTATACGCCCCGATATTGATCAGATCCTCCGCCTCGTCATAGGTCGCCAGCACGTTTTTGAGTTTTCCCGCCAGCTCTTTATGCTCCTTGGTGGCGATGGCGCTCATGACACGGGAGATGCTCTGTAAGATATCGATCGCCGGATAATGATTTTTATGTCCCAGTTTTCTTGACAGCATGATGTGGCCGTCTAAGATGCTCCTGGCGGTGTCGGTGATCGGCTCGTTGAAATCGTCTCCGTCCACCAGCACCGTGTAGAGGCCTGTGATCGATCCGATCCTCGACGTGCCGGCGCGCTCTAGCAGCTTTGGCATCTCCGAATATACGCTGGGGGGATATCCCCTCGTCACCGGAGGCTCCCCGGAGGCAAGCCCGATCTCCCGCTGGGCCATGGAAAAACGGGTCAGCGAGTCCATCATCAAAAGGACGTCTTTCCCCTGATCCCTGAAATATTCCGCGATGGCGGTCGCTGTTTTTGCCGCTTTGTTGCGGATGAGCGCCGGCTTGTCAGAGGTGGCGACAACCACGACGGAGCGTTTCATGCCCTCAGGGCCTAAGTCCCGCTCCACAAATTCCCTGACTTCCCTGCCTCGCTCCCCGATCAGGGCAATGACATTGATATCCGCCTTGGTGTTTCTGGCAAACATGCCAAGCAGCGTGCTCTTGCCAACGCCGGATCCGGCAAAGATGCCGATCCTCTGTCCTTTTCCCACGGTGATCAGCCCGTCTACCGCCTTGACCCCTAAGGGCAGCACTTCATCAATGATCTTTCGCGCCATGGGGTCTGGCGGCTGCGCCTCCACCGGATATTCGTATTTCAGATTCAGCTCCGCCACATCCGTAGGCCTGCCGATGCCGTCTAGGGTATGCCCCAGCAGCTCTTCTCCCACTTGGACAGCCAGAGGGCGTCCGGTGCTTTCCACGATGCAGCCTACGCCGATGCCCTCCACATTATCAAATGGCATCAGCAGGAGCCTTTTATCGCGGAATCCCACGACTTCCGCCATGACCGAAAGGTTTTTCTCCCGGTCTATGATAATCCGGCACAGATCGTTTAATTTTGCATCCGGACCTACCGATTCTATGGTAAGCCCGACAATCTTTACAACTTTCCCGAGACGGTTAAAATGCGTCTTTTCCGCCAGCTGCAAATAGTTATCATACTTATGTGTCATGCCAACTCATTCCTATGAACATAATGATTTTATATCTTTGATGAGGTTTTCCAGCTGCGTTCCCAGACCGCAGTCAAAGACGCCGGAATCCGTCTCTATGATGCAGTCGTTTCCGTCTAAGCCTGAGTCCGCGAGTATCTCCAGCTCAATGTCATGGCCGACCCGGTTTAGGATCTCTTCTTTGTTCTTCTCCAAAAACAGCACGTTTGCCTCCGCCACCTTTATGCGGAAACGCTTCTCCCCCTCGATATTCATGATCGCGTCGTTGATGAGGGCCAGCAGGATCTGTTTTTTATTGTCAAACTGGATATGGAACACTTTGTTGAACACCGTAAGAATGACATCTACCAGCTCCGCTTCCATGGTGCTTCTCTTCTCCAGATATTCTGTTTCCAGCGCTTTCCTGTCGCTCCGGTAGTCGGACTCCAGCTCCGCTTTCCGCTTTGCCACTTCCTGCTCCATCCAGGCTTTTCCATCTGAAATGCCCTGCTTCCTCGCGTCCTCGCGGATCTGCTCCGCTTCCTTATGGGCATCGCCGACCAATGCCCCCGCCTGCTCCTTTGCCTGTGCCAGAAGGATTTCCGCCTCCTGCTTTGCCCTGAGCAGGATCTCTGACGCTTCCTCCTGCGTGCCGGTGTCCACTTCGGCCGCCTCAAGCCCCTGGCGGAACCCGTCCTTGTCTGCCGGCTTTGGCTTTTTCACGTTTTTTTTCTCTAAATAATCCCCGAGGATCGCATCGGAGTTTATCACACGCGCGCTGTCCTGCTCCGTGCGGACAAGCCATTGTTTATAAAGATTAGACAATGATCTCGTCACCTCCGCCTCTGGAGATGACAATGTCTCCCGCATCCTCTAGCTTGCGGATGACACCGACAATCTTCTGCTGCGCCTCCTCCACGTCTTTCATGCGCACAGGACCCATAAATTCCATGTCCTCTTTGATCATGGCTGCCAGACGTTTGGAAAGGTTTTTAAAGATGACATTCTGCACTTCCTCGTTCGCTCCCTTAAGGGCAATGCTCAGATCGGAATTATCCACTTCACGGAGCACGCGCTGAATGGCACGGTCATCAAGCAGCAGGATATCCTCGAATACGAACATCTTCTTCCGGATCTCGTCCGCAAGCTCCGGCTCCTCGATCTCGAGCGACTCCATGATGTGCTTCTCGGTGGAGCGGTCTACGGTATTTAAGATATTGACAATCGCATCCACGCCGCCGACAATGGTGTAATCCTGATTTACCAGGGAGGCGAGCTTCCTCTCCAGCACCCGCTCCACTTCCTTGATCACATCCGGAGATGTGCGGTCCATCATCGCGATACGCTTCGCGACGTCCGCCTGTTTTTCCTGGGAGAGCGCACTGAGCACGGTAGCCGCCTGTACCGACGTCATATAGGATAAGATCATGGCGATGGTCTGCGGATGCTCATCCTGTATGAAGTTCAGCAGCTGGCTCGGATCTGTCTTGCGCACGAACTCAAACGGCCGCACTTGGAGGGATGCGGTAAGCTTGGTAATGACCTCCTGCGCCTTGTCGTTGCCCAGCGCCTTATCCAGCAGCTCTTTGGCGTAGCCGATGCCGCCCTCCGCGATGTACTGCTGCGCCAGGCAGATTTCATAAAATTCGTTTAAAACGTCTTCCTTCAGCTGCGGCGACACGCTTCTGGTATTTGCGATCTCTAAGGTCAGCTCCTCAATCTCATCTTCCTTAAGGTGCTTAAACAGATCGGAAGAACGTTCCGGGCCAAGGGCAATCAGTAAGATTGCCGCTTTTTGTACCCCATTATATTCCTGTGCATTTTTCGCCATAAATCAATCCCACTCCTCATTCAGCCAGTTGCGCAGTAAGGAAGCAGCCGCCTCTGGGTTTTCTTCTACAAATTTTTCAATGAGCATCCTCGTCTCAGACTTCTCGGCATAACCGATGTCCGCCAGTTCATCCTGGCTCTCTTTCGTGGATTCCAGCAGGCTTTCCACGGAAAGCTCCGGCTCGGGCTCCACTGTTTTTTCCTTTCTGGTGCTGCGGAATACCACATATCCAAGCAGCAGGAAGATGAGTACCGCCAGTATGATCTGCAGGTAATCCGACCATGTCCGCCCCGTTTCCGAATGCCGGAACACCGGCTCATCCGTCGCGATGATGGAGATGTTCTCTAACGGTATGCCGGTCGCATTCGCAATCATCTGGTAATATTCCTGATCCACTTCCGTCCGGACCGGAGCGCTGTTTGCGGCGATATACTCCTCAAACGTCATATTATCCAAGGCGCCGGAGGCCTTTAACGCATCCTCGGAGTACAGCACATAGTTCTTCACCGCCGCTGACAGATAGGAACTCTCGTAATTGATAGAGCCTCCCCCGGACTGCCGTTCTGTGATTTTTTCATTGTTCTGGTAGTTCGTGTTGGTGTCCGTGACCGTAGAATGCGTATAATTGTTGTCATCGATCACATAGGTGGTATCGTCGCCATTCGCGTCCGTGCCGGGCGCGGCGGCAAGCCCGCCCTCTGATTCCGATTCATATTCCTGCCGGTTGCCGATCATGCCATTCGCCTGTCCTTCCGGCGCGTAATATTCGTGGGTCGCCTCGCTGCTCTGATCGAAATCAATGTCGATTTCCGGCGATACCTCCGCATGGTCGTAAAGACCGGAACCCACCAGCACGTCCTTGACCTTGCTCCTTACCTGATTCTCCACCTTTGCCTTCAAAGAAAACTGTGTGCCGGCAGAGCCGATGCTGCTGTCGGAATCCCCGCCGGAAAAAATCAGATTGGAGCTGCTGTCTAAGATCACGATGTTGTCCGTGGTGCTGTTGCCGACCTGGGTCGCGATGTATTTCGCAATCCCCGCCGCCTGTTCATCGCTCATCTCCTCCGTCAGCGTGAGGACCACAGCCGCGTAAGTCTCCTGGTTTCTGGCGATCACCGTCCCGTCGTCCGCCGGAGGGTCTATGGTCACAGAGGCGTTCTCCACATTGGAGAGGCTCTCGAGCTGCTCGGCAAAACGCTCCTCTAAAAACAGCTTATAACGCTTGTTCTTATCCGACTCTGTGGAGCTGAATCCTCCCTCAAAAACGTTTTCAATCCCAAAACCCTGGCTGGGGATGCCGTTGGAACCAAGAAGAATGGCCGCCGTCGCTTTGTCCTTTTCATCGACATAGAAGATCAGGCCATCCTGCGACATCTCATACGGAATATTCTCGTTATCCAGCAGCGCCTTCACCTCTCCCGCCTCCGCGGTAGAAGCGCATTCGCTCAGTACCACCATCGCAGGCCTGCCCACCATGAAAGCCAATATGCCAAGCGCCAGCAGGATTACGGCTGTCACGCTCAGCAGCAGCATTTTCTGTTTCGTACTGAATTTCTTCCACCATTCCAAGATCTGGTTTCCTATTTTTTGAAATTGTTCTGGCATTCTTTCCGACTCCATTCATTTACTAGATCTGCATATTCATGATTTCCCGGTAGGCTTCAAGGATCTTGTCGCGCACAGCCGTGGTGTACTGTATCGCTGTCAGAGCCTTGCTCGCTGCCACCTGCATATCATGCGGATTGTCCGCCAGCCCTAGCGCAAATTCCATCTCGGCTGCCGCCGCGCTGTTCTCCAGCGCATTCGTTTCGTTGAGCATATTCACCGCCGCATCGAAAACCGACTGAAAATCTTCTTCCGTATTTACCAACTGTTTCTGTGACGCTATCGTGTTCAGATAGTCCGATGTAATCCCTGTCAATGAGGCAATGTTCATGTGTTCTCTCCATTCTCCGCCCGTCTATGGCGGGATTGTTCTATTCCCTTCCTTTTGCAGATGTTCCTTAATTCTTGCCGATGTTCATGGCCGCCTGGACCATGGCCTTAGTCGCATCAAAAGCGGTCGTGTTCGCCTCGTAAGCGCGCACCGCATCTATCAGGTTTGTCATTTCCGTGACCGTATTGACATTGGGATAATAGACATAACCGTTTTCATCCGCATCCGGGTGGGCGGGGTCATACTCCATCTTGAATTCCGTCTCCGTGTCCTCCCTTATGGAAGTCACCTTTACCCCGTCCCCCACCGCGCGGGCGCGGGCAGAATCGTAATAATCCGTAAAAGGCGTCACGCTTTTTTCCCCGAAGGTAACGATCTTGCGGCGGTAGGGCGTGCCGTCCTCTGTCCTTGTCGTATTCACGTTCGCGATATTCTGGGCAATGGTGTCCATGCGGAGACGTTCCGCCGTCATGCCGCTCGCACTGATATTAAATGCCTGAAATAATGCCATAAGCGCCTCCTTTATTTGATCACTGCCTGTATTCTTGAGAAATTGCTGCTGATGGAGCCTGTCAGAAGCTGGTATTTCAGCGCTTCGGACGCAAGCTCCGCCGTTTCTGTATTTTCATCCACATTGTTCTTGTCTAAACGGTAGGAATAATTCGCCGCGTCGGTGTAAGGGGAAACGGTAAGGCAATCCAGATCCGCATTCAGCTGGCGCACTTTCTTGTCCAGCGTCATGTATTTCGTATTTTTCAGCTCCTGCTTTAAGACTGCCTCAAAATTCACATCCTGCCTCTTATAGCCCGGTGTGTCAACGTTCGCAAGGTTATTGGTGATCGCGTTTTCGCGCATCCAGCTGGCGTCGGACGCTTTATCCAATATATTGATATAGTCAAAAGCGTTTGTACAAAACATAGTTCTCGCACCTCCAAGGACCAAAAATCAACATTAATCTTATTCTATTATAAAATATTCTAAGAAAAAGACAAGTATTTTTTCTTTTTTTTACATGATATCGTACCGTTTGCCAGCGTTCGACACGGAAGATCCCTGCGGCCGCTTTCCTGCTCCCCCACTGATTTTCCCAACCTATTGATTTTATTGCGCCCGAAGTGGTTTTATGCCGGAATTTTCCAAAAAAAATCCAAAAAAAAAGATCCATTTCATGCAATGGATCCCGAACATGCCGTTACTTTTTCTGGTTCTGTTTTTTTATCTGCTCCAGCTCCTCAAACACGACATCATTTAAGACCTTGATGTAGGTGCCTTTCATGCCGGAGGAGCGCGATTCGATGACTCCCGCGCTCTCAAACTTCCGCAGGGCATTGACAATGACGGAGCGGGTGATCCCTACCCGGTCAGCGATCTTGCTCGCCACCAGAATGCCCTCCGCGCCGTCGAGCTCTTCAAAAATATGGGTGATCGCCTCCAGCTCGGAAAACGACAGGGTACTGATCGCGGACTTGACGATCTGGATCTTCCTGTTCTCTTCCGCGTTCTCCTCATTTACGGAGCGCATCATCTCAAGCCCCACCACTGTGGTCCCATATTCACTCAAAATAATATCGTCTATGTCATACGGGGTATCCTCACGGTAGACAAACAGCGTTCCTAAGCGTTCGCCCGCGATATCGATGGGCGTAATGATCGCCGTGTATTTTTTTACGTCATCCACAAATCCAAGCGTTGCGAGATTGACATTTTCCTTGGTGGATAAGATGCCTAAAAGGCGTTCATTTAACATGCCATCGATAAAGCCGCCGACCTCGTCCGCAATCAGTTCCCGCATTTCTTCCACGCTCGGACATACGCCGGTTCCCAAAACCTTGCCTTTTTTGCTGATGACTAAGATGTTCGATTGCAAAATCTCTTTCAGCACATCACAGATATCGTTAAACACCACCTTGGAAGAGGAATTATTGTGCAATAATTTGTTGATCTTTCTGGTTTTGTCTAACAACTGAACACTCATATCTGTGCCTCCTACTTGTTTCTGCAAACTACATGATACTATTTCATTTTAACATATAATTTCTAAAAATTCAACATTTTCAAAAATTCAAAAAGATGACCGCGAAAAATCCTCATAAAAGATGCTCATAAAAGAAACTCACAAAAGA
>CAZAMD010000001.1:62435-90256 GCA_964486485.1 uncultured Roseburia sp.
CTCACAAAAAATGCTCACAAAAGAGACTCATAAAAGGCTTTCCGCAAACGGATTCCCGTGCGGCTGCGGCTGCACGCTCCTCCCCCTCACACATCTTTCTGTTTGTCCGCAACATAGCCGCACTGTTTCTCTGCGCAGACGATCTTATTCCCTTTTATCACCATATAGCCCCCGCATTTCGGGCATCTTTCCTCCACCGGCTCAGACCAGCTCATGAAATCACACTCTGGATTGTTTTCACATCCATAATATTTTCTGCCCTTTTTCGTTTTGCGCAGCACCACTTCCTTGCCGCATTTCGGGCAGTGGACGCCGATCTTTTCCAGATAGGGCTTCGTGCTGCGGCATTCCGGGAATCCCGGACATGCCAGGAACTTCCCATGAGGGCCGTATTTTACCACCATATTCCTGCCGCAGGCTTCACAGATGACGTCGGATACCTCATCTTCGATCTTGACCTTCTCGAGATCCTTCTGCGCCGCCTTTACCGCCTCGTCCAGATCCGGAAAGAAGTTCTTAACTACCATCTTCCAGCTGACGGAGCCTTCCTCCACGCTGTCTAGCAGGGATTCCATGTTGGCCGTAAAATGTTCGTCCACGATCGTGGGGAATGACTCCTTCATGATCTGGTTCACCACTTCCCCAAGCTCCGTCACATAGAGGTTTTTCGCCTCCTTTACAATGTAGTGCCTGCTCAGTATCGTGGAGATGGTGGGCGCATAGGTGCTCGGGCGGCCGATGCCGAGTTCTTCTAAGGTTTTTACCAGGGAAGCTTCGGTATAGTGGGCCGGCGGCTGGGTAAAGTGCTGTTTTTCTTCAAAACGGCGGAATCCAAGCTCCGTATCCGCATCCAGGGAGTTTAGCAGAATGCTTCCCTCCGCCTTTTCCTCCTCACTGGCGTAGACGGAGAGAAATCCCTCAAAGGATACCCGGGAGGCAGAGACATGGAAACGGTATTTTCCCGCCCCGATCTTTACATTGGTCGTCTCATAGACTGCCGGCGCCATCCTGCTGGCTGTAAACCGCTTCCAGATAAGCTGGTATAAGCGGAACTGATCCCTGGAGAGGGATTCTTTCACCGCCGCCGGCGTGCGGCTGATGTCAGAGGGACGTATGGCCTCGTGGGCATCCTGTATCTTGGCTCCGCTCTTTTTTTCCACCGTGCCAGCCGCCGCAAACGCGCTGCCATAGACCTCGGCGATATACGCTCTCGCCTGCGCGTCCGCCTCCTCGGAGATGCGCACGGAATCCGTTCGCAGGTAGGTGATCAGGCCCACTGTTCCCTGCCCTTTGATATCCACTCCCTCATATAGCTGCTGCGCGATCCGCATCGTCTTAGCGATCGGAAAGTTCAGGGCTTTGGACGCCTCCTGCTGTAAGGTGCTTGTCGTAAAGGGCAGCGGCGCCTTTTTCACCCGCTCTCCTTTTTTCACTTCCAGTATCTGGAATCTTTCATGTCTGATCTCGCCGGTGATGCGCTCCATCTGTTCCTGATCGGAGATGGTGATCTTGCCATTTTCATCTCCATGGAACTTTGCCATCAGGGGCTTTTTCTCCCCCGCCACGGAAAGCTCCGCCTCTAAGGTCCAGTACTCTTCCGGAATGAACGCGCTGATCTCCTCTTCCCTGTCACAGATAATGCGCAGGGCAACCGACTGCACCCTGCCGGCGCTAAGCCCCCTCTTGACCTTTGTCCAGAGGACCGGACTGATCTCATAGCCTACCATGCGGTCTAAAATGCGCCTGGTCTGCTGCGCGTCCACCAGCTTCATGTCGATCTTCCTAGGTTCTTTTAAGGATTCTTTCACCGCATTCTTGGTAATTTCGTTAAAAGTGATCCTTTGCACGTTTTTTTCATCCAGCTTCAGCGCCTGGGAGAGATGCCAGGAGATCGCCTCGCCCTCGCGGTCGGGGTCTGTCGCCAGGTATACTTTTTCCGCCTTTTTCGCTTCCCGGCGCAGCTTCGCCAGAATCTCGCCTTTTCCGCGGATCGTAATGTACTTCGGTTCAAAATCATGTTCCACATCAATCCCCATCTGGCTTTTGGGCAAATCCCTTACATGACCGTTCGATGCCACGACTTCGTAATTTTTCCCTAAAAATTTTTTAATGGTCTTTACCTTTGCAGGCGACTCCACGATTACCAGGTACTTTGCCATCCATTCCTCTCCTTTATGTGAAAACTCTTCCTATCTTTCTGATGTAGTGATTTTTGACCGTCTCCGCAATAAGGCCTTTTTGCAGCAATCCATCCAGAATGCCGGAGAGCTGCGGCATTTCCAGCCCCGTCTCCTCCAACAGCGTTCCGATGCTTTCCGGTCGTAAACTTAGACAACTATACACCATGCTCTCATCTTTTGCAAGTGATAATTTTTCTAAATTTTCCGAAGCGCCGTTTTTTTGCCCGCATAGCCCCAATTCTCTCAAAAATTCCTCCAGGCTGGAAACGATGCCGGCCCCCTGGCGGATGAGCTGGTTGCAGCCCTCGCTCAGCGCATCATACATTCTCCCCGGCACGGCATATACATCTTTCCCCTGCTCCAGGGCGTAATCGGCGGTGATGAGGGAGCCGCTCCTGCCTTTCGCCTCCACGATCACCACCACGTCTGACAAGCCAGAAATGATGCGGTTTCTCGCCGGAAACAGCTGCCCCAGAGGCGGCGTGCCGGGCGGATACTCTGAGAGGATCCCGCCATGCCCTATAATATCCCCGTACAATCCCTGATGGAATCCGGGATAGCAGACATCCGCGCCGCAGCCCAAAACCGCATAGGTATCTCCGCCGCCCTTTAGGGCGCCCCGATGCCCCGCTCCGTCGATGCCCTGCGCCATGCCGCTGACTACCGCCGCGCCGCTCTGCGCCAGCCGCTCCCCCATTTTTTCCGCCACTGCATGGCCGTAGGCGGAACACCGCCTTGCCCCGACGATAGCCACCGCCTTTTGCTCCTTAAGGGGCAGCCTCCCTTTCACATACAGGGAATACGGCGCGTCCGCCATCCATTTCAACCTTTCCGGAAACCCCTCCTCCTCCCTGGATATAAAAGAGATCCCCTGCTCCGACAGTTTCCCGTAAGCCGCCTCCCAATCCTGCCGCTTGCTCTCTCTGATGGCACGGATCTGCTTTTCTGTCATTTTCGGCAGCATCTGCAGCTTCCGCTCACTCATGTGGTATACCTCCCGCGCGCTTCCCGCCGCCGAGAGAATGCGGTTCCTTGAACGGATGCCGATGCCAGGGATATTAGAAAACCAGTAAGCGTAATTCATTTTCCCCCTCCTCTGCGCGCATCATACGGTTCCCAGTATTTTTTATCCATGCTGCGGTAACATACCGCCTCTTTCAGATGGGAATCGCAGATGCGGCCGCTTCCCTCCATGTCCGCGATCGTCCGCGCCACTTTCAGGATCTTATGATAGGAGCGGGCCGTAAGATTCTGCCTGCGGTATACCTGCTCCATATACTCCTCCTGCCCCTTGTCCAGCCCGCAGAATTCCGCTAATCTTCCCGCCGGTATCTGGCTGTTATAGCAGAATTCCTCTTTCTGATAACGGTGCTTTTGTATTTCCTGCGCCTTTTTCACCCGCTCCCGTATCTGCTCTGAGGATTCGTTTTTTCCTTCTCCCTTTAATTCCCGGAACGATATGGCAGACGCCTCCGCGCAGATGTCTATCCTGTCTAGCAGCGGCCCGCTGATCCTTCCCAGATAACGCTCGATCGCGCTTTTGGTGCAGCTGCATCTTTGCATATCCGGGTAATAGCCGCATTTGCAGGGATTCATCGCCGCCACCAGCATAAAATCCGCCGGATACTCATAACTGCCGTTTAAACGCGCCAGGCTGATTTTTTTCTCCTCCATGGGCTGCCTTAAGATTTCCAGTGTGTTTTTGTGAAATTCCGGCAGCTCGTCTAAAAACAGCACCCCCTTATGCGCTAAGGATATCTCCCCGGGCTTTGGCACGAAACCGCCGCCCGCAAGCCCCTGCGGCGTAATGGTGTGGTGAGGGGAGCGAAAGGGCCGCCTTTCCATCAGCCGCTCCCGCTGGGAAAAGAGTCCGCTGACGCTGTATATCTTTGAGAGTTCCATCTGCTCTGTCTCGCTTAAATCCGGGAGGATCGTGGGGATTCTCGCGGCAAGCATGGTTTTTCCCGCGCCCGGCGGGCCAAGGAAGAGCAGGTTGTGCATGCCGGATACCGCCACCTCACAGGCGCGCCTAGCCAGCTTCTGCCCCTGCACATCCGCGAAATCCAGCGCCTTTTGTGCGTTTCCAGTTTCTTCTATATTATTGCGCTTTTTCCAGCATGGCGGTTTTTCCGTCCCTTCGAGCATCCCCACCGCCTTTTGAATGCTTTTTGCGCCATAAATCTCCATGCCGGAAACAAGCATTGCTTCCCGCAGGTTTTCTTCCGGCACCATGCAGCGGCGTATCCCGCGCTCCTTTGCCTCAGCGATCATGGGCAAAATCCCTGTGACAGGCTGTATCTTTCCGTTCAGCCCTACTTCTCCCACGATCATGAGGCCTCTCAGCGCCTCTTCTTTTAATTCCCCTAACGCCGCAAGCACCGCCATTGCCATCGGCAGATCAAAAGACGAACCGGATTTTCTGATATTCGCGGGCGTGAAATTCACGGTGATCCGTTTGGGGGGAAAGGAAAAGCCGCTGTTTTTTAAGGCAGTCTTCACCCTTTCCTTTGATTCTTTGACTTCCGACGCCAAGAATCCTACCATCTCGAACACGGGCATGCCGTCGCTGATATCCGCCTCCACTAGGACGGGGATGCTGCGGATGCCGTGCAAAATTGCGGTTGTCACACTACTATACAACTGATCTCTCCTTTCTGTCTCTTGTATGGAACCGTTTGCATTCCTTTGGAAATTGCAGCAGAAACGCCGCTTTGATGACGGAGGCATATCTTGCGATATGAACTTCCGGGAAATGATTTCAGGCGGAAACCTGCCGGCTTTACGGGAATGCTGCCTCCGGCCCAAAGCCTGGGCGGCTGCCGCACTCCTTTCGTTTCCACCGGCGTAGTGCACGCTCTGATAGATTATAACACATATGTCGTGGTTTGAAAAGAAGTTTTATAAATTTTTCCTCAGTTTTTCCAGCGCCCGTTTCTCTATCCGGGAGACATAGGAACGGGATATGCCGAGCTTCAATGAAATTTCCCGCTGCGTCATGGGTTTGCTTCCGAAAAGCCCGTATCGCTTTACGATGATGAATTCCTCCCGGCTGCTCAGTACCTCCGGCACTAAATGGAGGACTTTCACGATCTGCTGCCGCCGCTCCATATCTTCCACCACGTCCACTTCTTCACTTTCTACCACATCTAAAAGCTGTATCTGATTCCCTTCCTTATCCGTGCCAATGGGATCATATAAAGATACTTCCCGGGACGTCTTCTTCTTCGCCCGGAAATACATTAAGAGTTCATTATCAATGCAGCGGGCGGCGTAGGTCGCCAGCCGGCTCCCATAATCTTCTTTGTAGGTGGAAATGGCCTTGATAAGCCCTATGGTTCCGATGGAGATCAGATCCTCCATGTCCTCTTCGGCATTCTGGTATTTTTTCGCGATATGCGCCACTAAGCGCAGATTGCGCAGTGTTAACTCGTTTTTTGCTTCCAGATCGCCTTCCTTGACCCTCTTTAGGCAATCTCTTTCCTGTTCCGGAGTGAAAGGAGATAAAAAAGTTTTCAAAACACACCTTAAAAACTTTATTGATACATTCTATGTCTGGGTCATGTTTTCCGTGCTTTTCCCCCTTTTTTTTCCTGCCGCCGTGAAATCTGCCGCCAGATCTACCGCGGCTCTGAAAGCTGCTCTGCCAGAGGGCTGGGCAGCTTTTTTTCCAAGCGCCTGCGCATCTTTATCAGGGCTTCTTTCTCGTAAGGGATCCTGCCCTTTAGTACGCTGTGCTTTAAGAAAGCATTGACCCTGTCCTCTCCCCTGACGGCAAGATAAACCAGAAGCAGCTCCAGCATGGCTTTGGTGTCCTCGTGCAGAACGTGGAACCTCCTGCCGCGGAGATAGTATTTCAGGGGACTGTCTTCCCTGTAGTCCTCTTTCTGGTAATTTTTAGAAGCGGAAACCCTGTCCACATACATTTCCGCCACATAGCGCAGCGGCATCTTCATGCCGCAGATGCCCCCATGGCCCGCGCCCTCCTCCCCCTGGCCGTAATCCATCCAGTATTCCATATGGTGCTTGTTTCTCCCTTTGTGATGGAGCCATGCGGAAGAATAGCCCTTTTCGGCGCGCTCCGCATTATTGGGGCTCATATTCCCCTGGTAATACTTGCATCCCACGAAAAATTCTGCGGGCATGTATTTTGACAGATCGTGCAGGAGGCCCTGCCTGTAAAGACCGATCCTAAAGCATCCCTCCATCACCAGCTTTTTGTGGTGGCTGATGGTCCGTAAATGTTGCAACGCTTTCATATTCCCTCTCATTCTGCCGCCGTCAGGCGGCTTCCCCGCAAGATGCCCCTGCGCGGCGGCACAGATTTATTTTCCGATCAGGATCGACACAGACTGCCCTGCCAGCAGCAGGAACTGCTGGTTCTCCAACAGCTGCCTCTGTTCTAAAAACGGCACTTCCCTGGCGGTGTTCATCACCAAATGCCACTTTTTCTTCGCCGGCAGCTTGGGCAGGGCAAGGCTGCCCTGGCCGCTGTGGAAATTATAGCCCACATAAACAAATTCGTCTGGGCTGCCGTCCTCTTTCCGGGCATAGTCGCCGCAATACATGACCCCCACCGCCTGCTTATCCGCGGGGATACTGGTCATCCAGGCGCTTTCCCCGTGATAGGAGAGATCCGGAAATCCTTTGCGCTTATAATCGCTCTGGCGGAAAGGCACATCCAGGGAGAGGATGGGATGCTCCCTCCGAAACTCCGCCAGCTGCCTGACAAAGGTGAGAAGCCATTCGTACTGTTCCCGGTTCTTCCAGTTGATCCAGCCGATGCGGTTGTCCTGGCAATAGGCGTTGTTGTTCCCCTCCTGGGAATTGGCGAACTCATCTCCCGCATAGATCAGCGGCACTCCCTGGGCGGTAAACAGCATTGCCAGGGCATTTTTCATCTGCCTGCGGCGGGTGTTTTCCACAAAGCGCTTTCGGGTCTTCCCCTCCGCGCCGCAGTTATTGCTGTAATTCCAGTTGCTGCCGTCATAGTTGTCCTCGCCGTTCGCCTCATTGTGCTTCTCCGAGTAGCGGAAGACGTCCGCGAGGGTGAATCCGTCGTGGTTTGCCACATAATTGACAAATCCCTGCACCCTGTGCTGCTTCCTCTGCTGGCAGAGAAATTCATTCAGATTCCCGCCCATATGATTCAGCAGCCTCCGCGCCGGATAGAGGTACTCATCACTGTAAACGTAGAGATGGTGGTATTTTTTCTCTTTTTCTAAGAGCAGGGGAGCAAAGCCGCTGCAAAAGAGCTTTGTCCTGCTAAGCAGCAGATCCTGAGCGATCGCCGTCACGGGCAGGGCGTCCCCCAGCAGATGAAATCCGTCCACATGATACTCCCGCACCCAAAAGCGCAGGGCATCCAGGATCATGTTCTGGTTGGCCCTCTCATCAAAATACATCTCCATGATGCATTCCATGCCGTGCCTGTGCAGTTCCCGGATCAGCGTCTTCCACTCCAGGTCCGCCTGCGGGATGCTGCTGTAGGAGGCCTTCGGGGCAAAATAATTGCCCGGGGCGTACCCCCAGCAGTTGACGCGCCCTGTCGGCTGCTTTTCCTGCGGCTTTATCTTATCTTCCTCCCTGCTCTCCCAGCGGAGATACTGGGGCATTTTGGCCTGTTCTGTCAAAACAAGCTCCTCGAACTCATAGACCGGCAGGAACTCAAGGGTGGTGACCCCCAGCGACTTCAGGTAGGGTATCTTCTCTGTGACAGCGCAGAATGTCCCCCGCACGCTGCCCCGAAGCCCCGCGTCCATGGAAAAATTGCGGACATGCAGCTTATACATGACCATGCGGCTCCTCGGAATCTCCGGCGGCCTGTCCCCCTGCCAGTCAAATTCCTGCAGGACATCGCCCCCGCAGATGGCATAATTCCATCTTGAACGCCCGAAATCGTTCCATTTTTCCCGCCCTGCAATCCTTCTGGCATAGTCGTCGGTCTTTATCTCTCCATTGATCTCATAGTTGTATTTCAGGTTTTTCTGCGGCAGTCCGGTGATCAGGACCGAGCGGACAGATCCGCGGCAGTATTCCTCCGGCACAGCGATCTTCTCTGCCGTTTCCTGATTCTTCCCATAGATCAGAATGCTGCAGTCATCTTCTTTCTCCCCCTCAAAGGTGAAAACCGCCGCTCCGTCCTTTCTCACCAACCCCATTTTCTCATAATTGCCTTCTTTTATTTTATAATTCATACGGAACCTCCATGATCCCGCTCCGCGGAATCTCAAATCCAGATGAAAAACGCTCTCTTGCTCCACTCCATCTTGCCACTGCTTTTGTGCATATTATACATGATAAGGCTGCCTTTTGTATAGTTCTTTTCATGCCTGTTTCTTTTTTTGTCCTATTCAACTTGCTTTTTCTGTGCTATGATAGACTCGGATACCGGCAGGAACAAAGACCGCTGGCGGCAGAAGCCGGCAGGAAAACAAAAGGAGGTAATTCCATGTCAGAGAATGCTAAGAAAAATGAGGAACCCGATATCCTGGTGACATTGGAGCTGGAAGACGGGCAGGAGGAAGACTGCGAGATCCTCACGATCTTCACGGTAGGAGAGCAGGATTATATCGCGTTGAAAGCCATAAGCGACAGCGATGAGGAAAACGAGGAGGACGAAATATTCCTCTACCGCTATTATGAAGATGAGGACGGCAATCCATCCTTAGACAATATCCAAGATGACGAAGAATACGAGGCTGTCTCCGACCGTTTTGACGAGCTGCTCGACGAAGCGGAGTTTGATGAAATGGAGGACTGAGCCTCTTTGAGGAAGCGGGAAATCTCTGCATCTTTATTGTTCCGTTTTTTAACGGCGAAAAGATGCAGATTTTTTTTCGCCCGGGTCATCCCCACATAAAACATCCGCCGCTCCTCTTCGATCTCCTGATCCAGCACGGCTTTCTTATAGGGCATGACCCCCTCGTTGACGTCGATGAGATATACGTTTTCATACTCTAAGCCTTTGGCGCTGTGCAGGGTGGCAAGGGCAACGCTCTCCTTATTTTCGTTCTGCAGGCGGCTCATTTCTTTTAATTCCCTCGTGCAGTTTTCCATGTGGGCAAACCACGCGTCATAGCTTTTAAAGTCTTTCGCGCTCTCCTGAAGCTCGTTCAGCTCCTCATGCAGCTCCTCCTCCCGGATCCTGCGGTAATCCGCGTATTCACGGCAAAAATCGTCGTACCCGATGGCTTTGCGGATATAATTGACAGCGGCATAGGGGCTGAGGCGCTCTAATGCCCTGATGTCCTTCCGCAGCTGCCGGATCCGCTTTGCCACCCACGGCTGCTCCTCATAATGCCATTCCCAATCGTCAAACGCCACTGTGGGCTGATCGAGAGAGTCCCGGCTGATATAGCGTTTCGGACGGTTCATGATCTGGAGGAAATCCCTCCGCTCCCTGCTTCCCATGGCGATGCGGATGTAAGCGCATACATCCTTCGCGATCCAGTGTTCGTAAAGGTTCGGGATGCTGTCCCTGGTCCGGAACGGGATATTGTACGCTAACAGCTGCTCCATCAAAAGCCTTGGCTGGGTATTGGTACGGAATAAGACGGCAAAATCCTCATAGCGCGCCCCCTGCTCCACCGCCTCTTGTATATCCCGGACGATCCTTGCGGCTTCCTCTTTCTGGCTCTCAAACAGAAGGTATTCCACTTCCGCGCCCTTGGGGGAAGCGGCTTTTATCTGTTTTTCAAACCGCTCCTGGTTATGCCGGATCAGATTCCCCGCCGCCGCCACGATCTGCTCTGTGGAGCGGTAGTTGGTATCAAGCAGCGCAAGCTTCGCTCCTTTCAGATCTTCCCTGAAACGGAGCATGATCTCGGGCTTTGCTCCCCGGAACCGGTAGATGGACTGATCGTCATCTCCGACCGCGAACAGATTCCGCTTCTCTCCCGCCAGCATTTTTATGATGTCGTACTGGATCTTATTGATATCCTGAAATTCATCGACCAGTATGTACTGATACTTCTCCTGCCAGGCGCGCAGGATATCCTCGCGCTCCCGGAAAAGCTCATAGGTATAGACCAGCATATCGTCAAAATCAATGAGGCCGTGCCGGCAAAGGCAGTCCTGGTAATCCTTGAAAATCCGGCGGAAGGCGTCCTGCGCACAGTTTTGGGAGTAATAATTGCCAATGGCGACCCCCGCGTTTTTTACCATGCTGATCTCTCCGAGAAGCGACGTGATGAAATCGTTCTCATCCTCGTAATCTAAGCCGCATTTTGATACGCTCTCCCTCACGCACTGGTATTTCCGCTCTTCCTGAATGATATTTTCCGCGCGGTAGTGGTAAGCGTGCTTTAAGATCATGAAGAATACGGCATGGAACGTGCCGAAAGTGACCGGGCAGCTTTTGCCCATCCGCTTCTCAAAACGCTGCTTCATTTCCGCGGCGGCTGCCTTCGTGAACGTAATGACTAATATCCGGGAGGGTGAGATGCGGCATTCTTCTATGAGATAGCGGGTCCGCTCTGTTATGACCAGAGTTTTCCCGCTGCCAGGACCGGCTAAAACCAGCATCGGTCCCTCTTTATGCCGGATGGCGTTCGCCTGAGATGTGTTTAGATCCATAAATACCTCATATGCTTAAGCTTCTAACAGTGCAATCCCTTTTTTGATCCGCGCGATGCTCTCCTCCTTGCCAAGGACCTCCATCAGCTCCGTCGCGCCGCCCGGCGTCATTTGCCTGCCGGATACAGCCGTCCGTATCGGCCACATGACATAGCCGTTCTTAAAGCCGTTTTCCTCCGCATACTGCAGCAGCAGCCTGTAAAGAGCGTCATTGCTGAAATCCTCCTGCGCTTCCAAAAGCGGAAGCACCGCTTTTAACACGGCGAGGGACGTCTCCCCGCTGGTCTTCATCTTTTTGTGGGTATACATGGCGACATCATATTCCGGCAGCGTTTCAAAAAAGTCAATATGCTCCCGGATGTCTGGAAAGACCTCGATCCTGGTCTTTACCATCGCCGCTATCTTTTTCAGGTCCAGGTCTTTTTTTATCGTCTCTTTCAGATAAGGCTCCGCCCTCTCATAAAATGCCGCGAAGTCCATCGCCTTGATATATTCGCCGTTCATCCATTTCAGCTTGACCGGATCAAAAACCGCCGGGGACTTGCTGATCCTGTGATAATCAAATTCCCGTATCAGCTCCTCCAAGGTGAAAATCTCACGGTTATCCTCCGGGCTCCATCCCAAAAGGGCGATATCGTTCACTACCGCCTCTGTGAGAAACCCCTGTTCCATCAGATCCTCAAAGGAGGAGTGCCCGCTTCTTTTCGACAGCTTCTTGTGGTTTTCGTCGGTGATCAAGGGCAGATGGATATAGATAGGAGACTGCCAGCCGAAAGCATCGTAGAGCCTTTGGTATTTCGGCGAAGAGGAAAGGTATTCATTCCCCCTTACTACATGTGTGATATTCATGGCATGGTCGTCCACGACATTGGCAAAATTGTAGGTGGGATATCCATCGGATTTGATCAGTATCATATCATCCAGCTCCGCGTTCTCCACGGTGATGTCCCCGTAAAGCTCGTCGTGAAAGGTGGTGGTCCCCTCCCTTGGGACATTCTGGCGGATCACAAAGGGCTTGCCTGCCGCAAGGTTTTCCTCCACCTCCGCTTTGCTCAGATGGAGGCAGTGCTTGTCATAGAGCATGATCTCTTTGCCCTCCACCACTTCCGTTTTCAGCGCTTCCAAGCGCTCCTTGCCGCAGAAACAGTAATACGCCTCTCCCTTCTCCACTAATTCCCTGGCATATTTCATGTAGATTCCGGTCTTTACGCGCTCGCTCTGCACATAAGGGCCGTAGCCGCCGTCCTTGTCCGGCCCCTCGTCGTGGGTCAGTCCCGCCTTGTCTAAGGTCCGGTAAATGACCTCCAAGGCTCCTTCCACGAAGCGTTCCTGATCTGTATCCTCGATGCGGAGCATAAATTCTCCGCCCTCATGTTTCGCGATCAAAAATTCATACAGCGCGGAGCGCAGATTTCCTATATGCATTTTTCCTGTCGGACTCGGCGCAAACCTGGTTCTTACTTTGCTCATTGCTATTCTCCTCTTATTTTCAGGCCTTTCCTCAAAATTACACTCATTATATAATAAGTTCTTTCCTTTGGCAAGTTTTTGCGCGACCGGATCCGCCGCTCCGCGGAAATAAAGTAAAAAAGGAAGCACCGCTCACTAACGGAACTCCCGTTCTTTTGCGGCACTCCCTTTTGACCATGCGTTCCTTTTAAGTAAAAGCTTCGACTGCCCTGCCTACTTTCCAAGCTTCCATGCCAAGCAGCTTAAGAATCTCCCCCGCCAGATGCACGCAGATGCGGTGAAAATATATGAGGGAGAAAATAAATGCGATCCCGAATAAGATTCCGGTCAGCACTCTTCGGATATTCCCGCTCTCATAAGGCGTCAGCAGCTGCAAAAATCCATCAAACACCATCGGAAACATCAACAGCGCCACATGCCGCAACTCCGGCACCCCGCATACGACTGCGATCGGTATCCCCGCCATCATCCCGACCAGCTCTCCCGTGCATCTTGCGCAGATAGGAAACTGCTTTCCCCGGAAGAAGAAAGAACGATCCGGCCTTGCATGGCATCCGAACAGGATCCTTAAAAATCTTCCCGCCTTATATGCCAAGCGCTGCATAACTTGCAAGTCCTGCCACTATGGTGATAATGTAGGAGAGCACGCCGAGCGCTACGCCCACAATCGCGCCGATGCCAGCTGCTTTCGCACTTTTGGGCTTATTATCTTTCCAGACCAGAAACAAGATCAGGCCCACTAATGGGATGCAGCATCCTAACAGCCCCCACAGAAATCCGCCTTTCTCATTGCCGTTTCCCAAGTTTGCGTTGTTATCCAAGTTGTTACTCATGTTGTTCATGTTGTTGTTCATGTTATTGTTCATGTTATTGTTCATGTTGTTGTTCATGTTGTTATCCATGTTCGTCCTGCCTCCGTTGCAAAATAAAAATCATGTGAAAAATATAAAAATTTTATTATGTGAAACTAAAGAAAGTATAACTGATTTTCCATTCTTTGTCAATCTCCTCCTGGTTTTGCAATTTCACCTGCATTTCCGCATTTCCGCGGCATCTCCACTAGCAGATTTCCTCGCGATATGTTATACTATCTATGTTCTGGCACAGGAGGTATCAAGAGGAACAGATGGCAAAAGTTTTTCTCATAGACAGCGAGAACGTTGGCGATAGCTGGATCGAACTCATGGGGAACGAGGATTTATCGTCGAGCAAGTTCTTGGTGTTTTATACGGGAAACTCTCCAAGGATTCAGTATGAACACGCCATTCAGCTGATGAAGCTTGAGAGCAAACCGGAATTTATCCCATGCTTTGAAGGAAGCAATGCACTGGACTTTCAATTAGTATCCTATCTTGGCTATCAGCTGCGCGAGGAGCCTGAACAAGAGATGATCATAGTTTCAAATGATACGGGGTTTGATGCTGTTGTCCGCTTTTGGTCTGAGCGCAGCATGGATGTGAAAAGGCTGGCCGTCAAGGATTTTAACGGATCTGATGTTGAAAAAAAAGAAGAACCTGTATCGGCGGGCGGGATTACCATACCGCCTGCCGCAAGTGAGTCGAAGCAAGTAAACGGAGTCTCTGTTTCAGAGCTTTACACCGTTGTGAATTGCATCGGGAAAAAAAACCTGGCTTTCATTCATCTTGCTTACACGCACCTCTATGGTAACGAAAAAGGCAAGGAATTATATCGGTATATGAAAAATAATGGATTTGCGGTCCCTGCGGTGCAGTGGAAGCCAGAGACAAAAGTCAGAAAATTCTGCGAACTGGTTTTTAAGCACTGCAACGCCAGCGGTACAGCAGTCCCCTCCGACCTCTACGCTTATCTTTATACTGCTGTCGGGTCAAATGGCGACGAAAAGCCGATACATAAGAAGCTCGTCCAGAAGTATGGAGAGCCGGCTGCGACAGAGCTTCATAAAATTCTAAAGCCTTTTTATAAATCTATTGCTAAAATAAAATAAGGAAAGAATGCCAGAACAGCCATGCAGCGCTGATGACAGCACTGCATGGCTTATCCTTTCTGCTTCTGCGGCAGCGGTTTTTTCTCTTCCTTGTCCTCTCGGACACGGCCGTACATCTTCATATATTTCAGCAGCCGCTTTGCCAGCTTTGAGGTTATCTGATCGGGGAGCGCCCTCCACTCCCAGTTTCCGCCCAGGGTGGACGGCGTATTCATGCGCGCCTCGCCGCCCAGGCCGATGACGTCCTGCATGGGAACAATGGCAAGATCCCCCACAGAAGCCCACGCGCCGCGCATCATGCCCCAGTGATATCCCTCCTCTTTGGTGAGGTTCAGGTACTCTTTGGCAAATCTGACACTCTTTTTCGGAGCGGATTCCATCCAGCCCTGAATCGTATCGTTATCATGGGTTCCGGTGTAGACAACGCAGTGAGTCGGATAGTTGTGAGGCAGATAGTCGCTGCCCTCGCGGGAATCAAAGGCAAACTGGATCACTTTCATCCCCGGGAAGCCGGAATCCTTTACCAGCTTGAGTACAGAGGGCGTCAGGAATCCCAGATCCTCCACGATGATGTTTAACTTGCCAAGCTTCCTCTCCAAGGTACGGAACAGATCCATGCCCGGGCCTTTCCGCCATTCGCCGTTTTTCGCATTATCATCCCCCGCGGGTATCGCATAGTAGGAATCAAATCCGCGGAAATGGTCAATGCGCACAATATCATACAATTCCGACATTGCAGCCACACGCTTCGTCCACCATCTGTAATTGTCTTTCTTCATCACATCCCAGCGGAACAGGGGATTCCCCCAGAGCTGCCCCTCCTCGGAAAAGGCATCCGGCGGACAGCCCGCCACGTCAATGGGATCCAGGTTTTCATCCAGATAAAACTGTTCCGGATTCGCCCAGACATCCGCGCTGTCTCCCGCCACATAAATGGGAACGTCACCGATGACCTCAATTCCCAGGCTGTTGATATACGCCTTTAACTCTCTCCACTGCTTGAAGAACAGATACTGCAGCATCCGGTAGAAATTGATGTCTTTTGCATATTCTTCTCTCGCGGCCGCAATGGCTTCCGGCTGCCTGGTCTTTAAATCCTTTTCCCACGCGGACCACGCCATGCCGTCATTGGCATCCTTAAGCGCCATAAAGAGCGCGTATTCCTCCAGCCAGTCCGCCTCCTCCCTGCAGAAGCGGGCAAAATCCTCCGGCTCGTTTTTCAGAAAGCGGGCATATGCCTTTTTCAGCAGCTGATAACGGGAGCGGTAGAGGATGCCATAGTCCACGGAATGGGGATTTTTTCCCCAGGGGAAAGACTCGCATTCTTTTTTGGTCAGCAATTTATCCTTGCAGAGATACCCCAGGTCAATAAAATAAGGGTTTCCCGCAAAGCTGGAAAAAGACTGGTAAGGGGAGTCCCCGTAGCTGGTGGGGCAGATGGGAAGTATCTGCCAATATTTCTGACCGGCCTTCTTTAAAAAATCTGCAAATTTTCTCGCTTCCTTTCCCATGGTTCCAATGCCATAGGGGGACGGAAGAGAAGATATGTGCATTAACACACCGCTGCTTCTCATAACAACTGTTCCTCCTCGCTATTTGTTGATCCATCGGGCGGCTGCGCCTGCGGGCAGACGCCATAGAAACTATGATTTCATGATTCCAATACTCTCTCCGCTTACAAACTCAAAAGGAACAATCTCATGGACGGGATCCTCTTTCAGTTCAATCTGGTCAAATAAAATTTTCACGCTTCTAGTTGCAAGGGTTTTGTACTGCTGTTTAATGGTTGCCAATTTAGGGTTGTAATATTCCGCTAAATCCGTACCATCGAAGCCAACGACAGAAATATCCTCGGGTACCCGGTAATCCATATCCCTGAGCGCCCGGATCGCTCCGATCGCCATGATGTCTGACATCGCGAACACGGCTGTCACCTGGGGATACTTTTTCATCAGCCTGCCCATGGCGCAGTAAGCGCTGTCATAGGAAAAACGCGCTTTCTCATAGCAGGTTTCCGGATTTAATGCCATCCCATGCTCCGCAAAGCTCTCTTTGCATCCCAAAAGGCGCTGGCAGCTGGTATAAGATTTCTCAACATCTCCCCCCAGGATGCCGATGTTTTTATGCCCCGCGTCAAACAAGGCATCTACGGCTCTCTTTCCCGCGGCGATATCGTCCGTCGCCACGCTGGAGAGATTCGCGTATTCCATCTGGCTGGCGCGGTTTGTCACTAAAACGCAGGGGATGCCGATATGGGAGAATCCCTTTTTGAAATTCTCTGGATTTCCTCCCAGGAACAAAAGCCCGATGGGCTTTCTATCCCTGCAGAGCAGCTCGGCCTCCTCCACCTCATTGGCATCCTCATCCAGATAGGAAACCACCAGCGTATACTCCGTTCTCCCGATCATCTGCTGGATTTCCTCCACAATGCTGGCAAACAGCATATTGGAAATACCCTTTACCAAAACCCCGATGGATCTGGAATTATTTTGTTTTAAATGCTTCGCATTGTTATTGGGGACAAAATTATATCTTGCCACCACCTCTTCGATTTTTTTCTTCGCGTTCGGGCTGACGTCACTTCTATGGTTTAGCACGCGGGAAACGGTGCTGACGGAATATCCTGATTCCCTGGCTATATCTTTTATCGTAACCATTTTTTCCATTCCTGTCTACTGTTATTTTCGCATTTCCCCCGATCGGCGGCCTGGGCGCGCCGTCCGCAGTCCCGCTGCGCCCAGGCTGCCCTGACCGGGAGGAGATGCTCTCTTCTATCATATCAGCCTTTGACCGCTCCTGCAACTACTCCTTCAATAATATATTTCTGGCATGCCACATAAAAAATAACGATCGGGATGATCGCCAGCACCAGCATCGCCATCATGGTGCCCCAGTCCACGGATCCATAACCGCCCTTTAAATATTGTATGACAATGGGAATGGTTTTATATTTTTTCAGATCCAGTACCAGATACGGGAGCAGATAGTCGTTCCATATCCACATTGCCTGTAAGATTGCCACCGTGATCACCGTCGGCTTCATAATGGGGAACACGATCTGAAAGAACGTCTGGATCGGCGTGCATCCGTCAATCATGGCTGCCTCTTCAATCTCCAGCGGAATGCTCTTTACAAATCCGCAGAACATAAACACTGCCAGCCCCGCTCCAAACCCGAGGTAAACTAAGATGATCCCGATGGGATTGCTCAGCTTCATCATATTGGCCAGTTTCGACAACGGGAACATCACCATCTGGAAAGGCACGATCATGGAAAACAGGCACAGCAGGTAAATGCTCTGTGTCATCCTGTTCCGCACTCTGGTAATGTACCACGCGCACATGGAGGTAAAGAGAATGATCGCCGCCACAGAGCCTACCGTGATGATGACAGAGTTTCCTACCGCGCTAAAGAAGCTGGTTTTCTCGACCCCGCTCACAAAGTTGCGGATGCCGAAAAAGGAACGTGCGTCCGGCAGAGCGAACGGCTCTTTTGTGATAAATCCCTTTTTCTTGAAAGAATTTATCACTACCAAAAATATGGGATACATATAAAATACGGTGAGCAGGCTGAAAAACAGCGTTAAAATCCAGCCATGCTTTGCCTTTCTGACTGCGTTTACCTGATTGTCCGCATTCTTTGCCATTACTGCTGCACCTCCTTGCTCCTGGTCAAACGGTTCTGTGTCACTGCGATCACTGCCACAATGAGGAAGAAAATGACGGCTTTCGCCTGTCCGACTCCCTCCCACCCGTTCCTGCCGTAGAATGTCTCATAAATGTTTAACGCCAGCATCTGGGAATTGTTTGAGGGTTCTCCCGCTGTCAGCGCTAAGTTCTGGTCAAAAAGCTTAAAGGAATTTGTCAGGGTCAGAAAGCTGCAGATGGTGATGGAAGGCATCACCATCGGAATGGTCACTTTCCGCAGCACCTGCCAGCTGCTGGCCCCGTCTATTTTTGCCGCCTCGATCAGCTCGCCCGGAATATTCTGGATCCCGGCTATGTAGATAATCATCATATAACCGACCTGCTGCCAGTTCATCAAGATGATCAGTCCCCAGAAACCGTAGGAGGGGGAATAGGTCAGCGTCCTCCCTATATTTCCTAAGATGCCGTTGAGCAAGATCTGCCAGATATAGCCCAATACAATGCCGCCGATGAGGTTCGGCATAAAAAATACCGTCCGGAAGAAATTGGTCCCTTTGATGCCCTTAGTCAAAAGCATGGCGATGGCAAAGGCAAAGACATTGATGGTCACTACGGATACGATGGTAAACAGCGCCGTAAATCCCAATGCGTGGACAAAGGTCGGATCGGTGAACACCCGCAGATAGTTTTTCAAGCCTACGAGCTTCGCGTCTGTGACGGTCGTAAATTCACAAAACGATAAATAAATACCCATGAGAAACGGCACGATAAAGCCGATGGTGAATGCTATCAGTGTCGGGAGCGCAAAAATAGCAAAATATTTTTTGATTGATTTATCCATGATTCCTCCCATTCTGCCGCCGTCAGGCGGTCTTTTCCTCAAAGGGACTCTGTGCGGCAGCACAGATCCCAGATTGAAAATTTCAATTTTCAATCTTAATTTTCAATCTTAATTTTCAATCTTGTAATCTCCCTTGAAAAAAGGGGGCGGCAAGCGCCCGCCCTTTCCCAAAACCCTGTTTTTATGGTTGCAATGCCTTTCTCCTACTGTCCGTTCGCCGCTGCGTACTCCGTTGCCCAGCCGTCTACAAATGCGGTCACAACGGCATCCCAGTCTCCGGTCCCCTGCGCATACTCTAATAGCGCAGATCCAACGCCGTCCTTCCATGTCTCGGAGGGAATGGTTGAGAAGTTCCAGCTCACCGGCGTCTTGCCGTCCGCGATATACTGGTTTGCCTGCTGGATGAACACGTTATCCGCTACATATCCGTCGTCGAAAGTATCAAACGGCGTCGTAAATCCCATGACATTTGCGAGGGAATCGCGTCCTTCATCAGAGCCGATCACCCAGCTTAAGAAATCCAGAGTCGCCTGTGTATCTTCCGGAGAAGCCTGCTTATTGACGCACCAGTAATTCTCGGAACCGGTGCAAAGCCCCTGGTTTTCTTCGCCCTCCACGCCGATGTAGATCGGCATCATGCCTAAGTCTTCTTCCGTCACCAGATAGCCGTTGTCCGGATTGGTCAAGTTGCCGTATTCCCAGGTTCCGTTCTGATAGAACACTGCCTCTTCCATGCCAAATTCTGACTCTGCCTCATCTCCCGTCTTGCTGGACAATACGCCCGGCTCACAGGTGGAGTCCGTGATGTACAGATCCCACATCTGCCTGTAGTTGTTTAAGTAGGTCCCCTCAATGGCGTCTGTGCTTGTAATGCCCTTGTCCTTGTACTCATAGTAGATGGGCAGATTTGCCAGGTGCGTCTTAAATCTCCAGTCGGAGGAACTGTCCATGCCCGCGGAGGTAAAGGCTCCCTGAAGCTCATATCCGAACGCATCGTTGATCTCATCTAATCTTGCCTGGATATCATCCGCAACCGATTTTAAAGTGTCAAAATTGTTGATGTCCTCTGGAGCGGAAATCACCGCGTTCTCCAGGGTGCAGTAATCTTCCAGAATGGATCTGTTGTAGATAATGCCGTAAGTCTCGATCACATAAGCGATGCCGGAAACCTCGCCGCTCTCGTTAAACAGCGCAAAGTCATCGCTCTTTAAGTGGGAATAAATCTCGCTTCCAGACAGATCCAGGCAGTAATCCTTCCAGTTTGCCAAGCCGACCGGGCCGTTTACCTGGAATAACGTAGGCGCCTCCTCCTTTGCCATCTCTGATTTCAAGGTCTGCTCGTAGGTGCCGTCTGCGGCAGTGATCACTGTCACCTCTGTTCCTGTCTGCGCTGTATAATCCTCCGCAAGCTTCTGCCACTCCGCATCCTGCTCCGGCTTGAAGTTCAGGTAATAAACAGAACCGTTGGATGCTGCCATCTCCTGCCTTTTGCCGCCGCTTTCCGATGAATCTGCGCCAGCGTCCTGCTCTTCTTTAGCGCCCGCCGGGTCGGAAGTATTCACCTCGCTATCGTTCCCGCAGCCGGCAAATAAGGTTGCCGTCATGGCAGCAGTCAGCATCATTGCCAATACTTTTCTTTTCATAGAATGTTTCCTCCTTAAAGATATGCCTTGTTTTTGTGAAAACATTTCCGGTAATGTTTCCGGTAACGTTTTCATTTGTTGGTTAGATTATATTACTGCTTTTGAGAAAAAGCAACCCCCTTTTCGTAAGTTCCATATTATATCCAAATTTCACTGTCTGATTTTGTATAATCTGCACAATTTCGGAGGCGGGCAGGAACAGGGAAACGGCATATCTTTTTTTTGTTTGTTTTATTGCTTTTTATTTATTTCCTCCCGCAGATCCGAACCAGCTCTTCCAGCTTCTCATATGCCCGGCCGGACCTAAGGCTCTCTGCGGCCAGATCCACTCCAGCCTCTATGGTTTCCGCGGCATCTCCCGCGTAAAGCGCCGCCCCCGCGTTGAGAAGTACGATGTCCCGCTTCGGTCCTGTCTCCCTGCCTGTCAGAATGTCTCTCGCGATCTTTGCGTTCTCTCTGCCGTCTCCTCCCTGCAGCTCCTTTAGCCCTGCCCTTTTTAATCCGAACTGCTCCGGCGTGATCTGATAGGTATCTACCGTTCCCTCTTTTATTTCAGATACCGTGGTCGGGCCGGATAAGGTGATCTCATCCATATTGTCGCAGCCGCTCACCACGAGGGCTTTCTCCACTCCCAGGCGGCTCATGGCGGCGGCAATCTTTTCCGTCAGCTGCGGGCTGTATACCCCCACTGCCATATTTTTTGCCCGTGACGGGTTCGCCAGAGGTCCTAACATGTTAAATACCGTGCGGATCCCCATTTCCGCCCTCGCCTGCCCCACATACTTCATGGATCTGTTGAAGGTCTGCGCGAACATAAACCCGATCCCCGCTTCTTCCACGCATCTTTCCACCAGCGCCGGCTCCGCCATAATGTTCACGCCCAGCGCCTCCAGCACATCTCCCGCCCCTGATTTAGAAGAGATGGAGCGGTTGCCATGCTTTGCCACCGGAAGCCCCGCGCCAGCCGTTACAAAAGCGGCTGTCGTGGATATATTAAAGGTGCAGGTGCCGTCTCCGCCGGTACCTACCAGATCCACATAGCGCTCCACTTTCGGCGATATGGTATCGGCTTTGTCGCGGAGAACCGATGCAAACCCCACCAGTTCCTCCAGCGTCTCCCCCTTCATGCGCAGCGCCGTCAGAAACGACGCAATCTGCGCCTGGGTCGCCTCTCCCTCGAGCATGGTTTTCATGGCCGCTCTTGCTTCCTCTTCGGTTAAATTCTTTCCGTCCACTACCTTTGCAATAGATTCTTTCATCACATTTCCTCCTGCTCCTCTATGGAATACGCCTTCTTTCAGGCAAGCTGTCCTCGCGCCCGTTTCCGCACGCTGTCCTCACAGTTCGCTCCATTCCTTTTTAAACGTTCTGCAATAGGCTTCCGCCGCCTCTGTGCTGTAATCGTTCTCTTCCATCAGCTGGATAAAATGGCTTCCCACAATCGCGCCGTCGATCACATCCTTCATCGGCCTTACGTCTTCCGCCGTGCGGATCCCAAAGCCCATCATGACCGGAATCCTGGAACTCTTCTTGATCCCTGACAGATATGCCAGCACCTCTTTGTGGAAGTCTGCTCCCTGTCCGGTGACGCCCATAGAGGATACGCAGTAGACAAACCCCCGCGCCTGTTCTAAGATCATCGGGATGCGCCCCTTCGATACCGGCGATACCAGCTGTATGAGAATCGTCGCGTCTGAAGCATCCAGGCAGGCCTTCAGCTCCTCCTGCTCCTCAAAAGGCAGATCCGGAACGATCAATCCATCTACCCCCGCTTCATGGCATTTTTCCACAAAAGCCTCCACGCCGTAATGCAGCAGCGTGTTATAATACAGCATGAACAAAATGGGCAGTTCTACGCCCTCTTTACGGATTTCCTCCACGGCGCGGAATACTTTTTTCAGATTGACGCCGTTTTGGATAGCCCGCCGGGAAGCGTTCTGTATCACCGGACCGTCCGCCACAGGATCGGAAAAGGGAATCCCAAGCTCCACCGCGTCGCAGCCCGCGCGCTCTTTCGCTTTTAAGATTTTTTTTGTCCCCTCCAGATCCGGCACTCCCGCTGTGATATAGGTGATCAGGGCTTTTTCTCCCGTCTTCTGTAATTGCTGCATTTTTGCTTCGATACGGTTCATGTTTTCCTCCTGTCTGTGTCTTAACACACGTCCTGTTCTCTGGCTCTCCTAATTCAGGTATCCCTTTCCCGAAAGATAATCCGCAATGGTATTGACATCCTTATCGCCCCTGCCGGACAGGCAGACGATCATGATTTTCTCCCTTGCGGCCTTCTCTCCTTCTGCCGCGGCAAGCTCCCTCGCGTATTTAAGGGCATATGCTATGGCGTGCGCGCTTTCGATCGCCGGAATGATCCCCTCTAGCCTGCAAAGCTCCATCAGGGCGTCCATCGCCTGCACATCCGTCACCGCTTCATATTGCGCCCTGCCGCTATCCTTAAGATATGCGTGTTCCGGCCCCACTCCCGGATAATCCAGCCCCGCGGAAATGGAATGGGCAAGCTGCACGTTTCCGTCTTCATCCTGAAGCAGATAAGAGCGCATACCGTGAAGCACTCCCGGCGTTCCCATCGCCATGGCAGCGGCGTGTTCCCCGCTGTCTAAGCCCTTTCCGGCGGCTTCCGCTCCGATGAGCCGGACCTCTTTTTCCCCGAGAAAATCCGCAAACATGCCGATGGCGTTTGAGCCGCCTCCCACACACGCGATCACCGCATCCGGCAATCTCCCCTCTGCCTCTAAGATCTGTTTTTTCGCCTCACGGCTGATGCAGCTTTGGAACTCCTTGACCATTTTCGGATACGGATAGGGGCCTACGGCAGAACCGAGGATATAAAACGTATCCTCCGCGGTTTTTGCCCAGGTGCGGACCGCCTCATTGGTGGCATCCTTTAGGGTATTGCTGCCGGAACGGACACTGACCACTTTCGCCCCGAGCATCTCCATGCGCATCACGTTTAGCGCCTGACGCCTGACGTCTTCCTCCCCCATGTAAATGGTGCATTCCATATCAAAAAGAGCCGCGCCTGTGGCGGTCGCCACACCGTGCTGTCCCGCTCCGGTTTCCGCGAGCACTTTCTTTTTCCCCATGCGCTTTGCCAGCAGCATCTGACCCAGCACGTTATTGATCTTATGCGCCCCGGTATGGTTTAAATCCTCCCTTTTCAGATAAATCTTTGTGCCGTATTTTGCGCTTAAACGCTCCGCAAAGTAAAGGGGCGTCTCTCTGCCCGCATACTGCCTCAGATAATAGTGGTACTGCCCAAGGAACGCTTCCTCCCGGATCGCTTCCTCAAATGCCGCATCCACATCCGATAAGACATTCATCAAAGATTCCGGCACATACTGCCCGCCGTAATTTCCATAATACGCTTTCTGATTCATAGTGTCTCTCCCTTTCTATCTGTCTTTTTGCATTGCTGCCGCTGCGTTTGCGGCGGCGTTTCCCTCAGGTTTTCAGCCGCCCCTCAGGTTTTCAGCCACTCCCGCGTCAAGGCTTTGCCCTGGCCTGCACAGCGGCCTTTCTGCCCTCTTTCCGGACATTTCGCACAAACCGCCGGATCTTTTCCCGGTCTTTGCCCGCTCTGCTTCCCCCGCCCGTCCCCGCGCGCTCCACGCCGGAGCTGACATCCAGGATATCCGGCGTAAAAATGGAGGTTCCCCTCTTTGCATTCTCCGGGGTCAGCCCTCCCGCCAGCACAAAAGCTGCCTGCTGTTCCCGCAATGTTCTCCTGAAGTCTGCGAACAGCCTCAGCAGCCGCTTTTGTTTTTCGCTTTTCCCAGACTGTGAGAACGCTTCCCAGCCGAAAGTCTTCCCGCTGCCGTATTCTCTCGCGTCAGCCAGCACCGCGGCGATCCTGCCCGCGCCCGGAAAGGCTCCGCTTTCCCACCGGCTTATCACTTCATGAAATTCCTCTGTCCCGGAAAGATTCACCGCCTGCCAGACTGGGAGATGGACCGCCTCTATGACTTCCTCCGAAAGTGTTCCGTGTACCTGCAATATGTCAAATCCCGCCTCTTGTATCTGCATAGCCAGCTCCACACTCGGGCTCACCGTCACAGCCACTTTCTTGATCCCTGGACCCGCGCTCTCCAAAAGCTGCTTTGCCTGCTCCATGGCAAGCGCGCGCCTGCTCTTTTCCCAGAGGACAAAGCCCGCATATTCCACCTGTTCTTCCCTCAGCCACCGCAGCTCTTCCTCTGTGGTGATCCCGCAGATTTTTATTTCCGGCACTAAATTTCTTTCCATGCTCGCACCGCCTGTCTGGGATCCTCCGCTTCCATGAGCGCCCTTCCGATCAGGAGAGCGTCCGCTCCGCCCGCTTTTAAAAACGCCGCGTCTTCCTTTGTCAAAATGCCGCTCTCCGCCACAAGTACCTTCTCATCCGGGATCTCCCTTGCCAGACGGGCCGCCGTCTCCAGGCTGATGGAAAAATCCTTGAGATTCCGGTTATTGACGCCGATGATCTCCGCATCTATCTTTAATGCCCGCTCCACCTCCCTCTCGTCATGGGTTTCCACTAACGCGTCCAGTCCCAATTCCCTTGACAGCTGATAGAAATCCAGCAGCTTTGCATCGTCTAAGATTGCCGCTATGAGAAGGACGGCGTCTGCTCCGATGGCCTTTGCCTCATAGAACTGGTAAGGCTCGATCATAAAATCTTTCCTCAGGATCGGCAGGTCCGAGCGTTTTCGGATTTCCTTTAAGTCATCCACGCTGCCGTGAAAGTGATCCTCCTCCGTCAGGCAGGAGATGGCATCCACAGACTCATTGTACGCTTCCAGCCTGGCGGAAAAAGAAAGCTTGCTTTTTATCCCGCCCAGGCTGGGGGAGGCTTTTTTAAACTCCCCGATGATGGAAATCCCCTCTTTCTCCAGCGCCTCATAAAAGCTATGGCTCTCTCCCTGACAGCGCTCCGCCAGACGGCGCATATCCGCCTCGCAGATCCTCTTTTTACATTCCTCTAAGCGCTTCTTTTTATCCTCTACGATCACATCTAATATCATACTCATCCTCCATTCTCCCGCAAGCTGTTCCATTCAAAAAATTTTCTATCATCCGCTTTCCGTGTTCGGTATAGATGGATTCCGGATGAAACTGCAGGCCCGCCACCGGATATTCCTTATGGCACAGTGCCATAATCTCGCCATCCGCCGTCTCGGCAGTGACCTCCAGGCACTCCGGAAGATCCTCCCTCCGCACCGCCAGGGAATGATATCTCGCCACTTTTACCGGAGAGCTGATGCCATGAAAAATCCCCCTGCCGTTATGGGTGATTTCCGACTGCTTTCCGTGAAACAGCGCTCTCGCATAAGTTACCGTCCCTCCAAAGGCTTCCCCGATGCACTGATGCCCCAGGCAGATCCCAAGGATGGGGATCTCTTTGCAGAATCCCTTTACCACCTCTATGCAGATACCGGCTTCCCTGGGGCTTTTCGGTCCCGGGGAAAGGACGATCTTTTCCGGCTTTTTCTCCCTGATCTCACCGATGGTAATCTTGTCGTTCCTCACCACCTGAATGTCCTCGGTAAAGGTTCCCATGCATTGGTACAGATTAAAGGTAAATGAGTCGTAATTATCAATCAGCAGTATCATAAGTTTTCCTCCTCGGCCAGAGTTTTCGCCAGCGCCATCCCCTTGCTGCAGCATTCCCTGTATTCCATCTCCGGCACAGAATCCGCGACAATCCCTGCCCCCGCCTGCAGATAGACACGCTTTCCTTTTTTTATCATGGTACGGATCGTGATACAGAAATCCATATCGCCGGAAAAGTCCACATATCCGGTGGCGCCGCCGTAAAGCCCCCGCCGGACATCCTCCAGCTCCTCGATGATTTCCATGGCGCGTATTTTCGGCGCTCCGCTCAGAGTCCCCGCCGGCAGGAACGAGGCAAGCAGATCAAAGGGATGGAAGATCCCTTTTTTTCTTCCCTCCACCATGGATACGATATGCATCACATGAGAGTAATATCTGATTTTCATAAATTCCGTTACTTTTACCGTCCCAAATTCGCAGATGCGTCCCATGTCGTTTCTTGCCAGATCGACCAGCATCACATGCTCGGCACGTTCCTTTTCGTCCGCCAACAGCTCTCCGCTCAATGCCCTGTCCTCTTCCGCCGTCTTTCCTCTCGGCCTTGTTCCAGCTATGGGGCAGGTGAACACGCGCTTTCCCTGCTGCTTTACCAGCATCTCAGGAGAACTGCCGATGATCTCAAACTCACCGAAATTGAAATAGTACAGATAGGGAGACGGGTTTAAGGTGCGAAGCTCCCGGTATAGATCAAAGCCTTTCTGCCCCGTCTCTATCGCCCACCGCTGGGAGAGTACGGCCTGGAAAATATGCCCCTCCCGGATATATGCCTTGATGCGTTCCGCTTTCTGGCAGTATTGCTCCAGGGTATCTGATTTTTTCACGATGACGCCGTCCCGTTGTAAGGGGACTTCACTCTCTTTCCGCGGACTCATGGCTTTTGCGATCATCTCCTCCGCCTTTCGTAAGGCTGCCTGTCTTCCGGCTTCCCCGTCCGCCTCCAGCACGACGGCAGTCAGGGTCTCCGCCACATGGTCCACCAGGATAAATTCCTTCATCAGCATGAACGCTACCGTCTCAATGCCGATTTCATCTGGATTTTCGTCCGGTATCTGCTCTGTATAACGGATGAAATCATATCCCACGCTTCCCACCAGACCTCCTGAGAAGTTCAGCCCGTCATTCTCTTTCCGTATCTCAAATTCATCATAATATTCCTTTAGCAGGGTCAGGGGATTGCCCTTTCTGACTTCCCTGCTGCCGTCCCTTCCTGTGATGACTAAGGCATTGCCCTCGGAAAAGATCATTTCCTCCGGCTCCGCTCCCAAAAAGGTATAGCGGTCATAGTTTTTGTCATAGCTTTCCAGCAGAAATCCTTTTCCCTCCCCCGCCACATTCTGGTACATGGCGATGGGAGTCTCATTTACAATGCTGACGGTCTTTTTGTAAACTTTATAAATCCGCTTCATAATCTCCTCCCGCTCAATCATCAGCCTGCCCCGGCAACAAAAAATCCCCAACCGGATCTTGTTTTATCCAGTCAGGGACGATGTTACCGTGGTGCCACCCTGTTTTTGTGAAACTATCAAAAAACGGATATTTCCTGAACTGGAAATATCCGCCACCGATCACGCTTCACCTCTCTGATACAGAATCAATCTTCGATATCATACCCCTGTAACGTGAGGACACGGCATCCGCTACCAGGCATCCCTGCCGTTCGCTTTGCTCTCGCAAACCCATTCCTGTCATATTCTCCTGTCCGTTTCCACCAGCCACGGACTCTCTGTGAGGCATCCTATGAAGTACTCCCTTTGCTCAACGATTTTCTTTTCTTTTTCACTTGGTATAAAGTCTACCATGGTAACGCGCCGGTGTCAAGGACTTTATTGCAATATTCCTCTAAAAACTCACTTGCAAAACTAAATTCCACCTTGGGGTGGAATTTACTCTTTCCGA
>CAZAMD010000002.1:0-15162 GCA_964486485.1 uncultured Roseburia sp.
AAAAGAGCTTTGCCATCTCTTGACTTATCCGCAAAATACTTTTATAATAAACCTACTTATGCATATTGGAGGAAACCATGATAAACAGTATGACCGGCTTTGGCCGCTGTGAATTGACCGATGGGATGCGTAAGGCTGCCGTGGAGATGAAAGCGGTAAACCACCGCTACCTCGATGTGAGCATTCGGATGCCAAAGAAGCTTAATTTCTTTGAAAGCGCCATCCGCAGCCTGTTAAGGGAATATGCGGACCGGGGAAAGATCGATGTCTTCATTTCTTATGAGGACTTGTCTGAAGAGAATGTTTCTTTGAAATACAATGAGGGTACCGCCGCATGGTATCTGGCACATTTAAACCGCATGGCAGAGAAGTTCGGCCTGGAGAATGACGTCCGTGTCAGCACGCTGGCGAGATGCCCGGAGGTATTTACTTTAGAAGAGCAGGGGATCGACGAAGAAGCGGTCTGGTCTGTCTTGGAAAAAACGCTGCGCAAAGCGGCGGAACAGTTTGCGGAGAGCCGCAGAAAAGAGGGGGAGCAGCTCAAAAGGGATCTGCGGGAAAAGCTGGGGCATATGCTCGCCTATGCGGATTTTATCGAGGAGCGTTTTCCCGCCGTGCTGGAGGCTTATCGCCAGCGGTTAGAGGCAAAGGTGGCGGAACTCCTCTGCGACAGGCAGATGGAAGAGGGAAGGATTGCGGCAGAGGTCATTGTCTTTGCAGACAAGATCTGCGTAGATGAGGAGACCGTCCGGCTGCGCAGCCATATCAGGACTGCCCTGGACGCCCTGGAGGCAGGCGGTCCTGTGGGGAGGAAATTAGATTTCATCGCGCAGGAGATGAACCGCGAAGCCAACACCATCCTGTCGAAATCCAATGACCTGGCGATTTCCGACGTCGGGATCAATCTGAAAACTGATATCGAAAAAATCCGCGAACAGATCCAGAATATCGAATAAAGAGGATCCTTCGCGGCAGAGAGGATGAATGGTATGGCGAAGTTGATGAATGTGGGATTTGGGAATGTGGTAAACACCGATAAAGTGGTCAGCATTATTTCCTCTGATTCTGCTCCCGCAAAGCGCATGATACAGAAAGGAAAAGAACAGGAGATCCTGATCGACGCCACACAGGGGCGCAGGACAAAGAGTGTGATTTTTACAGAAAACCACCAGATCATTCTGTCAGCCCTGCAGCCGGAAACCCTGACCGGCAGATTTAACGGCAGTGACCCGGAGGTATGCGATGACGCCAAGGAATAGAGGGATTCTGACGGTGGTTTCCGGTTTTTCCGGTTCAGGAAAGGGGACCATCATGAAAGAACTGATGAAAAAATACGAACCGCATTATGCCCTCTCTATTTCTGCAACGACTAGAACGCCCAGAACGGGGGAGCGCGACGGCGTGGAATATTTTTTCCGCACCAGAGAAGCTTTTGAGCAGATGATCGCAGAGGATGCGCTGATCGAATATGCGCAGTATGTGGGAAATTATTACGGGACGCCCAAGGCCTATGTGGAAGAGCAGCTGGAAGCAGGGAAAGACGTTATCTTAGAGATTGAAATACAGGGCGCCCTGAAAGTAAAGGAGGCCTTCCCCGATACGCTGCTTTTGTTTGTGACGCCTCCGAACGCGGAGGAACTGAAAAAGCGCTTAGTGGGCAGGGGGACAGAGGATGCCGGCGTGATCGAATCGCGGCTCGCCCGGGCGGCCTTAGAGGCGGAAGGCATCGAGCAGTATGATTATCTTGTGGTGAACGACGTGTTAGAAGAGAGCGTGGAGCTGGTTCATCGGATTATCCAGAGCGAGCATCACCGGGTATCCCGCAAGCTGGACGCGATCCATAAAATGAGGGAAGAGCTGAGCAGCTTTTCCAGATAAAAGGAGGGAACATTATGATACATCCATCTTATGTAGAATTGATGAAAGTGGTGAACAACGACGGGGAGATCGGGGAGGAGCCGGTGGTAAACAGCCGCTACTCGATCGTCATTGCGGCCGCAAAACGCGCCCGCCAGATCATTGCCGGAGACGAACCCTTAGCGGATAAGATCGTGTGCAATAAACCCCTTTCGATAGCAGTGGAGGAACTCTACGAAGGAAAAGTGAAGATCATGCCGGAAACGGAGGATCAGGATTGATCCGTTCCCGCCCTCTGGCAAAGGAGAAAGGGGAGCTGTGTTTATGAAAGTCTTATTTATCTCCCTTGGATGTGATAAGAACCTAGTGGATTCTGAGTTTATGCTGGGGCTGCTCCAGAAAGACGGCATGGAAATGACAGATGATGAGTATGGGGCAGATGTGATCGTCATTAACACCTGCTGCTTTATCAACGATGCCAAAGAGGAGAGCATCAACACCATTCTGGAGATGGCAGAGCATAAAAAGGATGGAAACCTGAAAGCCCTGATCGTCACGGGCTGCCTCGCCCAGCGCTATCAGCAGGAGATCCTTGCGGAGATCCCGGAAGTGGATGCCATTTTGGGCACGAATTCCTTCGACGACATTGCAGACGCGGTGAAAAAAGCCTTAGAAGGCGGCCCTTATGAGAATTTTAAGAGCCTGGACGGACTGCCGGAACTAAAGGCCGGACGAAGCCTCACCACGGGAGGTCATTTTGCCTACCTAAAGATCGCGGAGGGGTGCGATAAGCGCTGCACCTACTGCATCATTCCCTATATCCGCGGGAATTACCGCAGCGTTCCTATGGAGCGTTTGATCGCCCAGGCGGAAGAGCTGGCTGCCGGAGGAGTGAAAGAGCTGATCTTAGTGGCGCAGGAGACTACGCTCTACGGGGTGGATCTGTACGGTGAAAAATCCCTGCACCGCCTCTTAGATGCGCTGAACAAGATAGACGGCCTGTTCTGGATCAGGATCTTGTACTGTTATCCCGAGGAGATCTATGAGGAACTGATTGATGCCATGATCCGCAACGGGAAAGTCTGCCACTATCTGGATATGCCGGTGCAGCATGCCAGCGATTCCATCTTAAAGCGGATGGGCAGGAGGACCAGCCGGGAGGATCTGGCGCGCATCATTGCCCATCTGAGGGAGCGCATCCCGGATATCGCCCTGCGCACCACGCTGATCTGCGGTTTTCCCGGTGAGACGGAAGAAGATCATGAAGAATTGCTGCAGTTCATCAATGAGATGGAGTTTGACCGGTTGGGGGCGTTTGCGTATTCTCCAGAGGAGGGGACGCCCGCCGTTTCCTTTCCCGGCCAGGTTTCGGAGGAGAAGAAGAGGCAATGGCAGGCCGATGTCATGGAATTGCAGGAAGAGATCATCTTTGAGAAAAACGAAACCTTAAAGGGCAGGGAGCTGTTTGCCCTGATCGAGGGGCAGGTCAGCGGCGAAAATACCTATGTGGGAAGAACCTACCGGGATGCTCCTGATGTGGATGGGTATATTTTTATCAATACCGATGCGGAGCTGATGACGGGGGATATTGTGACCGTGCGGATAACCGGAGCTTATGAATACGATTTGATCGGAGAAATGAGAGGGGACGTATGAATTTACCAAACAAATTGACAATCGTGCGTGTGATACTGATTCCATTTTTTGTGTTTTTTATGATGGCGCCTTATTTCGAGGGCTATGGAAATTATATTGCGGTGGCGATTTTCATCTTAGCGAGTCTGACAGACCTGTTAGATGGAAAGATCGCCAGAAAGTACAACCTGGTGACGAATTTCGGAAAGTTTATGGATCCCCTGGCGGATAAGCTTTTGGTCTGTTCCGCTTTGATCTGCCTCATCGAGACGGGACAGCTGCGCGCCTGGATCGTGATCATCATCATTGCCAGAGAATTTATCATCAGCGGCTTCCGCCTGGTAGCCTCCGATAACGGCGTGGTGATCGCCGCCAGCTACTGGGGGAAATTCAAAACGGCGTCTCAGATGCTGATGGTGATCGTATTGATTTTAAATTTACCGATAGCGGCATTCCAGATGCTGGGAACGGTCCTCACTTACATTGCCCTGATCCTGACCGTCATTTCCCTGGCTGACTATATCGCAAAGAATAAGGATGTGTTAAAGGAACAAAAGTAACGAGCCGGATGCCGGACCCTGACGGGGGACGGATGGGGCAGCTACGAACAAAGGCGGTTTTTCAGATGCCGGAGGGGGGATGGATTGTGAGAGAGGCAGCAGCTTCCAGCGGTGCGGAGAAAGAAGAAACGGAAAGATCTGCATCGCTGGAATCTTCCGTTTTTTGTCTGTTAAAAAAATATCATATTACATTGACCACCGCGGAATCCGCTACGGGCGGCATGATCGCATCCACGCTGATCAATGTGCCGGGAGTGTCCGAGTTTTTTCAGGAGGGTTATGTGACCTATTCGGATGAGGCAAAGGTGAAGATGATCGGGGTAAAGCGGGAGATCATTGATTCCTGCGGCGTAGTCAGCAGTGAAACAGCAGCGGATATGGCGGAGGCGGCGGCAAGGACCGCTGGCACCATGGCGGCGCTATCCGTCACGGGAGTGGCAGGGCCATCGGGGGGAACGGCGGACTGCCCGGTAGGCCTGGTCTTTATCGGCTGCCGCTTAAACGGGAAGACCGTGACAGAACGCCATCTGTTTCCCGGAGACCGCATGGCAGTCAGAAGCGCCGCCTGCAGGCGGGCGTTAGAGCTTCTGTCCGAGTGCATTCGCGCAGCATATGGAGAGTCTTAAGGATCGGAAGAAGGATCGGAAGAACGGAGGGGACGAGGAACTATGAGGATCATTGCCGGAACAGCGCGCAGCCTTCCCTTAAAAACGGCGGAGGGGAGGAACACCCGGCCTACGGCAGACCGCGTGAAGGAGACATTGTTTAATATGCTCCAGGAAGAGGTGCCGGGCAGCTTTTTTTTGGATCTGTTTGCGGGAAGCGGGCAGATCGGCCTTGAGGCGGTGAGCCGGGGAGCGGCTTTTGCCGTCTTTGTGGAGAACAGCAAAAAAGCGGTAAGATGCATAGAAGAAAACATCGCATTTACCGGATTTGCTGAGAAAACGAAACTTTACCCGTCCGATGTGATGGCGGCTTTACATGCCATGGAGGGAAACTGCAGGTTTGATGTGATCTTTATGGATCCGCCTTACCGGCAGGGGATCGAGAAAGAGGTCCTCCGGTATCTTTCGCGCTCCTCCCTCTTGAAAGACGGCACGCTGCTTGTGGCGGAAGCAGCCTTGGGCACCGGATTTGACTACCTGGAAGAATTTGGACTGAGGCTTGCGAGATTAAAGACATATAAAACGAATGAGCACGCATTCATCTTAAAAAAGCAGTAAAAAGAAAATAGTTATGGAGGAATAAGATTGAAAATTGAAAATTGAAATTTTCAATCCGGGATTTGTGCTGCCGCACAAAGTCCCTTTTATGAAAAGGCCGCCTGACGGCGGCAGAATGAGAGGACCCATGAAAAGAGCCATCTATCCGGGCAGCTTCGATCCGCTTACGCTAGGCCATATTGACATCATTGACCGCTCCGCGAAAATCGTGGATGAATTAGTGATCGGCGTACTCAACAACAGTGCAAAAAATTCATTGTTTTCTATCGGGGAACGTGTTAGTATGATAAAAGAGATGACGGCGCGGTTTCCCAATGTAACCGTGGCTTCCTTTGACGGATTGCTTGTCGATTACATGAAGGAGATCCATGCCACCATCATTATACGGGGATTGCGGGCAGTGACCGATTTTGAATATGAGCTTCAGATCGCCCAGACGAATCATGTGGAGAACCCTGACGTGGAAACGATCTTTTTGACCACCAGCCTCCAGTATTCCTATCTCAGTTCCACCATTGTCAAGGAATTTGCCTCTTACGGAGGCGATATTTCCAAGTTTGTCCCCAGGCAGTTGATTGACAGGATCTATGCAAAATATAACATTACAAAATAAGGAGTGGTTGCCATGGCCAGCAGAATTGAACAGGTTATTGAAGAGATCGAGGACTACATTGACAATTGCAAGCTGCAGACATTTTCTTCCACCAAGATTATCGTCAATAAGGAACAGATGGAAGAGCTTTTAAGCGAGCTGCGCACCAAGATACCGGAAGAGATCAAACGCTATCAGAAGATCATCAGCAATAAAGAGGCGATCTTAGCGGACGCGCAGACAAAAGCGGATGCCATTATCGCCCAGGCGCAGGTGAAGACCGACGAATTAGTCAGCGAACACCAGATCATGCAGCAGGCGTATGCCCAGGCCAATGAGGTGGTCATGGTTGCGACCAGGCAGGCACAGGAGATTTTGGACAATGCCACCAACGATGCAAATAACATCCGCATGGGGGCCATGCAGTATACGGATGATATTTTAAAGAACCTGGAGGAAACCATCTCCCATTCTATGGAAGCGGCAAAGGTGCGCCACGAATCCTACCTAAGCTCCCTGCAGGGCTTTCTGGATGTGGTGACCACCAACCGCGCCGAACTGAACACTACGGTGGGCGAGCCGGAGGCAGAACTCAAAAAAGAAGAGCTGCCGAATGTCCAGATCAGCGCTGACATGCTAGGCGGCGCTTAGGCTGACTCCGCTGGGGGAGGCTCCGTCCCTAAGCCAGCAGGAAGTGCGCCGCGAGAGCGGCGAGCAGCGCGGAAGCGGCGCTTAGGGCCAATTTCCATAAAAAATAGCGTTTCATGGAAAGAGAGGTCCCTTTCACCATGGAACTCGTCTGCGCGATGCCGGAAAGCCCTCCGAAAGCGGTAAACGCCATGGCAAGGACATAGCGGCCGGAGGCGGGCATGGGCAGTTCCTGCAGCTTGTGAATGCCGTTTGTGATTTCCGTGATGCCGGTCAGGAGAACTTTGGCTTCCATGGGCCAGGGAAGCTGATCTAGCATGGAAGCAAAGATCGAAAACAACATAATATAACCTCCCAGTCTGGTCAGTGTTTCAAACCCATCCATGATGCCGGCATCTATGATTTTAAAATTCATTTGAGATTCAGATGCCGGCCTTTTTTGTGCCGCGGAAGAAACCGCATCTTTTGGGGAGAGCCGGAGGGCTGCCTTCCTCTTCCTGCGGAGCAGGAGCGCTCCCGCCGCAAGCGGCGGCAAGAACAGCACCAGATAGCTGATCCCGGTCAGAGAGGGCAGCTTTAATTCCTGATAGAGAATATAGCTGCTGATGAACACCGGACTGATGTTATTTGTGATGATGAAAAGGAGTTCCGCCTCCTCCCGGGAAATCCTCCCGCATTTTAACAGTTCCGCGCAGTTTTTGCTCCCCATGGGAAACCCGAAGAGAAAGCCTGATACGACCGCAAAGGAGCTTTCCCTGCTGCCGGGCAGCAGAAAGCTTGTGAGCGGATAGAGGTATCTCGTCAGATAAGCCAGATAATTTGAATAAATCAAAATATTTGACAATATGGAAAAAGGCAAAAGAGAGGGCAGCACCCGCTCGTACCAGAGCAGCAGCCCTCTGGCGGCGGCGTTTACGGCCGCCTGCGGGAACAGGAGGATATAGAGGATAAAAATCAGGATGCCGAGGAATATTAGTTTCTTTTTCATATTAAACTATATGAGAAGCAGGAGGATACTATGAAGCATACAGGCAAATTAAACTTAAAACCGGAACAGGTATTTTACTACTTTGAGCAGATAGCGGCCATTCCCCATGGCTCCGGGCATACGAAACAGATCAGCGATTATCTGGTGTCTTTTGCCAAAGAACAGGGATTGGAATATTATCAGGATGCGTCCAATAATGTGATTATGATCCAGGAGGCAACGGCAGGCTATGAAGGCGCCGATCCTGTCATTCTCCAGGGACATATGGATATGGTCTGTGAGAAGGAGAGCGGATGCGGCATTGACTTTGAAAAAGACGGCCTGAAGCTGTATGTGGACGGCGATTTCCTAAAAGCAGAGGGAACGACCCTTGGCGGCGACGACGGCATCGCCATTGCCTATGTCCTTGCCATCTTAGCAGATGAGGAGATCGCCCACCCGAGGCTGGAGGCAGTCCTTACCGTGGACGAAGAGATCGGCATGTTAGGGGCTGAAAGGATTGACGTATCCATGTTAAAGGGGCGCAAGATGTTAAATATCGATTCGGATGCCGAAGGCCATTTCCTGACCAGCTGCGCCGGAGGAATGACGGCAGAAACGGTCCTTCCCGTATCTTACAGGGAAAAAAAGGGCCTGCTTTTTGCCATCACCGTGGCGGGGCTTGCGGGCGGGCATTCCGGCAGTGAGATCGATAAAGAACATGCCAACGCCAATATCGTTATGGGGCGTGTATTAAAAGAGCTCTCCGACAGGGGAGAGATAGGCATAGCAGCGCTCGAGGGCGGATGGAAGGACAACGCCATTCCGAGGGAATGCAGGGCGGAAATCCTGGTCCTGGCAGAGCAAAAAGAAACGATGCTCTTGGCATTGCGGGAAATGGAACGGATTTTGCAGAAAGAATACGCCTCCTCCGAAAAAGGGCTCCGCATAGAGGTGTCAGAGGAAGCGGAGGCGGAGCGGCCTGTCTTATCCCCCGCCTCTATGGAAAAGGTGCTGTTTTATCTCCGCTGCGTGCCGGACGGCGTGCAGCACAGGAGCATGATGCTGCAGGGATTGGTGGAAACTTCCTTAAATAACGGGATCATGAAGCTTACGCAGGAATGCTTCCAGATGACGGCTTCCCTGCGCAGCAGCGTCTCCACCAGAAAAGAGGAGCTGCGGGACAGATTGGAATATCTGGCGGGATTTTTAGGCGGCAGGCTCCGCGTGAGCGGGGATTATCCTGCATGGGAGTATCGCGCCGATTCCGAGCTCCGGGAGCAGATCAGCGCGGTCTATGAAGAACTGTTCGGAAAAAAGCCGGTATTCGAGGCTATTCACGCGGGCCTGGAATGCGGGATCTTGTCCGGTAAAATAGCGGATCTGGACTGCATATCCTTTGGTCCGGACAATTATGATATCCATACGCCGAAGGAGCGTCTGAGCATTTCTTCCACGGAGCGGGTCTGGAGGCTGCTGGTTGAATTTTTAAGGAGAAGCTGAATAAGAGTGAAAGCAAATCATATCCGTACCGCACTATTGTTTTTCACGGCTGTGTACTGCAACATCTTCCTGCAGGACCTCATCCGTGAGGGAGTACAGCGGATAAACTGTTTTTCCTATGAGACTGCATACGAAACGATGAGGAACCACCCCCTCTCGGAAGAACTCATTCACCGTTTTTTTCAGGCTGCCGAAGGGGAGATGGCGCATTACAGTGAGCTTCTGGCCTTATATTTTTCCACGGGCGCCGCGGAGACGGATACGGATGCATTAGAAGAAGAGATCGCCCTCGCAAAGAAGTACCGCCTGAGCGAATTTTCCTCGATCCAGAGACAGACCGCCGCGCTATGGCAGGATCTGGAATGCTTTCCGGTGGGGGACATCCAAAATGCGCCGGAGGCTTCGGTTTCTTTTGAAAACAGCTGGATGCAGAGCCGGACGTTCGGCGGGGACAGGGGGCATGAGGGAACGGATATTATGGCTGGGATCAACGAGCGGGGGATCTATCCTGTTTACAGCATGACGGATGGCGTGGTTGAAAATATCGGCTGGCTGAAATTAGGAGGCTATCGCATCGGCATCCGCAGTCCCTCCGGGGCGTATTTCTACTACGCGCATCTGTCGGAGTACGCAAAGGATTTTACGGCGGGGGAGCGGGTGGATGCCGGGACTCTGCTGGGATTTATGGGAGATACGGGTTACAGCGAGGTGGAGGGGACCACCGGGAATTTTGCGGTGCATCTTCATCTGGGCATTTACCTTAAGGATGAACTGGGAGAAGAATTTAGCGTCAACTCCTATCCCATGCTCTTATATCTTTGGTTGAAGCAGGGAAAAAAGCTCCTATGATGGCGCAGGAAAGAGAAGATGGAAAGAGCCATCAGAAGATGAAAGGAGCATAAAAAGATTAGAGGAACATTAAAAGATGAAAGTACCATTAGAACATTTAGAGGAGCATCAAAAGATTTAAGAAGCATTCTTAAACCGGAGGATTTCAGAAGAAGGAGAAGCACATGAGTCGTGGATTTTTGCCAATCTGCAGAGAGGATATGGAAGCGGCGGGAATCAAGCAGCTGGATTTTGTCTATGTCTGCGGGGATGCCTATGTGGATCATCCCTCCTTTGGACATGCCATTATCTCAAGGCTTTTAGAATCACAGGGATACCGGGTGGGGATCATTGCCCAGCCGGACTGGAGAGATGAAAAATCCATCTGCGCGCTGGGAGAGCCGCGTCTGGGATTTCTGGTGTCCGCGGGAAATATGGACTCTATGGTAAATCATTACTCCGTATCGAAAAAGCGCCGCGGCTCCGACGCTTTTTCCCCCGGCGGAGTGATGGGAAAACGCCCGGACTACGCTACCATTGTCTACTGCAACCTGATACGCCGTGCCTACAGGAAGATCCCCATCATCATCGGGGGGATCGAGGCTTCCCTTCGCCGCCTTGCCCATTATGATTACTGGTCGAATAAGATGAGGCGCTCGATATTGCTGGATTCCGGGGCGGATATCCTCTCCTACGGAATGGGAGAGCGCAGCATCGTCGAGATCGCGGATGCGCTAAACAGCGGACTTGCGGTCAGGGACATCAGCTTCATCGATGGAACGGTCTATCAGACAAGAAACCGGGAGGACATTTACGATGCTTTGGAGCTGCCCCACTATGAACAGCTTCTGCAGGATAAAAAGGAATATGCCAAAAGCTTTTATACCCAGTATTGCAACACCGATCCTTTCGCGGGAAAGCGTCTCTTTGAGACTTACGGCGGCAAGCTGTTTGTGGTGCAGAATCCCCCGTCGAAGCCTCTGAGCCAACAGGAGATGGATCAGGTATATGCGCTGCCCTACATGAGGACGTATCATCCTTCCTATGAGGAGGCGGGCGGCATTCCGGCAATCGCGGAGGTGAGATTTTCCTTAGTCAGCAGCAGGGGATGCTTTGGCGGCTGCAGCTTCTGCGCCCTTACGTTCCATCAGGGGCGGATCGTCCAGACGAGAAGCCATGAATCGATTCTGGCGGAGGCGGGGAACATGGTGTGGGAGCCGGATTTTAAAGGATATATCCATGATGTGGGAGGGCCGACCGCCAATTTTCGGAAGCCTTCCTGCGAAAAGCAGCTGACCAAAGGGGTGTGTCCCGAGAAGCAGTGCCTCTTTCCCACGCCCTGCAAAAATCTGCAGGTGGATCACACGGATTATTTAAAGCTGCTCCGCAGCTTAAGGGAGCTGCCCAATGTGAAAAAGGTATTCATCCGTTCCGGCATCCGCTACGATTATCTGATCTATGACAGGGACAGGACTTTCCTCCGGGAACTTTGCGAGCATCATGTCAGCGGGCAGCTTAAAGTGGCGCCGGAGCATATTTCCGGCGCTGTGTTAGAGAAAATGGGCAAGCCCGGCGTGGAAGTCTACCGGAGATTTGCGCAGGCTTATCAGGAGATGAACCGAAAAATCGGCAAAGAGCAGTATCTGGTGCCTTACCTGATGTCCTCACATCCCGGCTCCACCTTAAAGGAAGCCGTGGAGCTTGCGGAATTTCTAAGAGATCTTGGGTATATGCCGGAGCAGGTGCAGGATTTTTACCCTACGCCCTCTACCATCTCCACTTGCATGTACTACACGGGGCTTGACCCCCGCACCTTAGAGCCGGTTTACGCTGCCAGCAATCCCCATGAAAAAGCGATGCAGCGGGCATTGATACAGTACCGCAATCCGAAAAACTACGATCTCGTGGAGGAGGCGCTCACCAAAGCCGGACGGACGGATCTCATCGGGCATGGGAAACATTGCCTCATCCGGCCGGGGAGAGGGGGAAGGGCAGACCGCTCTGGCGCCAGGAGTGGCCGCGCCTTTCCCGCAGGGGCGAAAGCCTCCTATGGAAAAGGCAGGAAGCCGGCAAAGAAACGGACCATCAGAAACATACATAAGAAAAAGTAAAGCATTGAAAAAAAGCAGAGCATTAAAAGAAAAAGCAAAGCATTAAAGAAAAAGCAGAGCATTAAAAAAAAGCAAAGCATTAAAAAAAGCAGAGCATTAAAAGAAAAAGCAGAGTGCTGAAAGAAGAAGCGAAGCACTGAAAGAAGAAGCAGAGCACTGAAAGAAAGGGGAAGCCATGCGGGAATTTACCATCACTCCAAACGAGGCAAACCAGCGTTTTGACAAATATTTAAAAAAACTGCTGGATCATGCGCCGGGCGGCTTCATCTATAAGATGCTCCGGAAAAAAAATATTGTCTTAAACGGAAAGAAAGCGCAAGGATCGGAAAAGCTAGGCGCGGGAGACAGGGTGACACTGTTCCTCTCTGGGGATACCTTTGAGAAATTCAGCGGAAAACAGGAGGCTTCCTCGGAGTTTAAGGCCTTAAAGCAGCTTTCGGATCCGTTAAAGAGAGGACGGGAAGTGCTTCCTGTCATTTATGAAGATGCGGATGTCATCATCTTGCATAAACCCTCAGGCATGCTCTCCCAAAAGGCAGCGCCGGAGGACATTTCCGCGAACGAGTATCTGTTATCCTACCTCATTCAAAAGGGGGAGCTGACGGAGGAAATGTTTTCCGCCTTTCAGCCATCTGTCTGCAACCGCCTGGACCGGAATACCTCCGGGATTTTGCTTGCCGGAAAGACCCTTAAGGGACTTCAGAATCTGTCTGAGGCCTTAAAGCAGCGTTCCGTGCAGAAGTACTACCGCTGCATTGTGGCGGGAGAGATCCGGGAGCCCGCCCGCCTGAAAGGGTATCTGAAAAAGGAGGAAGCCGCCAATCGGGTGTATATAGCAGAGAATTGTACGGAAGGTGAGAAAAGAGAGTATCTGCCGATTGAAACCGGATACCGTCCGGTACAGATACTTCATGGTTTCACGGAGCTTGAGGTTCACCTGATCACAGGACGTTCCCATCAGATACGGGCGCACCTTGCCTCTGTGGGACATCCCATTGCCGGGGACGCGAAATATGGAAAGAAATCCATCAATGACAGATTCCGGAGAGAGGCTGGCGTTACCAGCCAGCTGCTCCACGCTTACCGCATGGTATTTCCCAAGGGCCTGAACGGGGAATCGGAGGAGCCGTTTGAGATCACAGCCCCTTGCGGGGAGGACTTTAAGCGGGCTTTCGCTTATTTGAAACAGTGAGAACGGAGGGATGTTCCATGGCAACCTGGAATTCAAGGGGGCTGCGCGGCTCGGCCTTAGAAGAATTTATCAACCGCACCAACGAAAAATACTTGGAACATGGGCTTGCCCTCATCCAAAAGGTTCCGACCCCCATTACCCCGATCAGCATTGATAAGGAGACCCGGCACATTACGCTGGCCTACTTTGATCAGAAGAGTACGGTAGATTATATCGGAGCGGTGCAGGGCATTCCCGTCTGTTTCGACGCGAAAGAGTGTTCCACGGATACCTTTCCCCTGCAGAATATCCATGAACATCAGATTGCGTTCATGAAGAATTTTGAACAGCAGGGGGGGATTGCTTTTTTTCTCATCCGTTTTAGCAGGAGGGAGGAATATTATTATCTGCGCCTGGAAAAACTGCTGGAGTTCTGGCAGCGCGCAAAGGATGGGGGGAGAAAGAGTTTCCGCTATGAAGAGCTGGAGCCGGATTTTTTTCTTTCCTCCGGCGGGGGCGTGCTGATCCCCTATCTGGATGCCCTGCAAAAAGATTTGTCTGCCAGGGATTGACAGGAAGCCGTTTTTTTCTTATAATGAACAACAGTTTCACATGGTAACATATTATCAGATTAGCACGCGAAAGCATTGAGCATATATCCGCAAGCCGGAGGGGAAGCGCGCGGGAAAAAGGAAAGGAGATCCGATGAGAAGACAGCTGCTGCATACGCCGGAGGGAGTCAGGGACATCTATTATGAGGAATGTGAAAAGAAGCTGCTCCTGCAGGATTCGTTATACCAGAATTTAAAGCAGTACGGCTATCATCCGATCCAGACGCCGGCTTTTGAATTTTTTGACGTCTTTGGCAGGGAGATCGGAACCACCCCCTCAAAGGATCTCTACAAATTCTTTGACAGAGAAGGGAACACCCTGGTACTCAGGCCGGATATCACGCCCTCCATCGCCCGCTGTGCGGCAAACTATTTCGGGGAAGAGGATATGCCGATCCGCCTCTGCTACCTGGGGAATACTTTTATCAATAACAGCAGCTATCAGGGAAGGTTAAAGGAGAGTACCCAGCTTGGCGCCGAACTGCTCGGCGACCCTGCCGTGGATGCGGACGCGGAGATCATAGCCATGGTGGTGGATTGCCTGCAGCGCGCCGGCTTAAAAGACTTCCAGCTTGCCGTCGGCCATGCCGACTTTTTCCGCAGCCTGATGGAAGCGGCAGGGATCACGGGAGAGCAGGAGGAAGAACTCCGGGAATTGATCTTCAACAAGAATTTTTTCGGCGTGGATGAAATCGTGGATACCTTAAGTTTAAGCGGAGGCTTAAGAAAGCTCTTTCACATGTTAGGAAAGCCTTATAGCGGCGCGGATGAACTTGCTGAGGTGAAATCATATGCCGGAAGCCATCCGCGCATCTTGCATGTGATCGAACGCTTAGAGGAGCTTCATGGACTCTTAAAGCTCTATCAGGCTGACCAGTATCTCTCCTTTGAACTTGGAATCGTCAGCAACTACCAGTATTATACCGGCATTATTTTTGAAGGCTACACCTTTGGCAGCGGAGAAGCCATCGTAAAAGGCGGACGCTACGATCAGCTGCTGACTTATTTCGGAAAAGATTCCGCCTCTATCGGATTTGCGATCGTCATTGACCAGCTGATGGCGGCGCTTTCCAGGCAGAACATCGAGATCCCTCTGCAACATCAGACAGAGCTGATCGTTTACCGGAAAGAGAGCAGGAAGCGGGCCATTGAAACGGCTGTCCAAAAGAGGAGGCAGAACTGCTTTGTGGAGCTTCTGGCATGGGAAGACGGCAAGGAGCAGGAGTATCAGGCATATGCCCAGAGAAACCATATTGCAAAAGTCACCTTCCTGTAAAACATGAAGCGCAGATATAAACGCTCCGCCGCAAACATTGCATCATGCGCAAAAAGCAGCGCTGGAAAGGGGATAAGAGCGGAAGCCCCATCCGGCCTTCCGCTCGCAAGTTTGCGTCCGCGCTCCGCCGCAAACATTGCATCATGCGCAAAAAGCAGCGCTGGAAAGGGGATAAGAATG
>CAZAMD010000002.1:15262-22971 GCA_964486485.1 uncultured Roseburia sp.
CGCCGCAAACATTGCATCATGCGCAAAAAGCAGCGCTGGAAAGGGGATAAGAATGGAAGAGATGCGATATCTGACCTTCGCTCTTGGAAAGGGAAGGCTGGCAAAAAAGACTCTCGAAATGTTAGAGCAGATCGGCATTACCTGTGAGGAAATGAAAGACAAAGACACCAGAAAACTGATTTTTGTGAATGAAGAACGGAAATTGCGTTTTTTTCTGGCCAAGGGACCGGATGTCCCCACCTATGTGGAGTACGGCGCGGCAGATATCGGCGTGGCGGGGAAGGACACCATCTTAGAAGAGGGCAGGAATATTTATGAAGTGCTGGATCTTGGCTTCGGAAAATGCAGGATGTGCGTCTGCGGACCGGAGAGCGCGAAGGATTTCCTGCAGCGAAGGGAATTGATCCGGGTCGCCACCAAATATCCCCACATTGCAAAGGACTATTTTTATAACAAGAAACATCAGACCGTGGAGATCATCAAATTAAATGGCTCCATTGAGTTAGCTCCCATCGTGGGTCTTTCTGAGGTCATCTGCGATATCGTAGAGACTGGCTCCACCCTGCGGGAAAACGGCCTTTCTGTCTTAGAAGAGGTCTGCCCGCTGTCCGCCCGCATGGTCGTCAACCAGGTGAGCATGAAGATGGAAAATGAACGCATCACAAAGCTGATATCGGATCTGAAGACCCTGATAAAGTAGATCGGGTCACGCAAAGGCGGATGCCGCGGGGAACAGAAAGGCAGCGCGGAAATGGAGGGAAATATGAGAATCTTAGAATTGACGGAAGAGACAAAAAGCACGGTCCTTGACAACCTCTTAAAGAGAAGCCCCAGCACTTATGGCGCATTTGAGGGACAGGTCAATGCCATCATTGAAAACGTGAGAGCGAACGGGGACAAGGCGCTTTTTGAATACACGAAAAAATTTGACGGGGCGGACATCCATGCCTCTGACATTTTAGTGACAGAAGATGAGATCGGGGAAGCATACGAAAAGGCGGATCCCAGACTGCTAGAGGTCATTCGCAAGGCTCTGGCAAACATCCGGGATTACCATGAAAAGCAGCGCCAGTTCTCCTGGTTTGACTCCCAGCCTACCGGCATTCTCCTGGGACAGAAAGTGACGCCCTTAGAAAAAGCCGGTGTTTATGTGCCGGGCGGGAAAGCGGTCTATCCCTCTTCTGTTCTGATGAACGTCGTGCCTGCGAAAGTGGCGGGAGTGGGCCAGATCATCATGGCAACCCCGCCGGGAGCGGACGGGAAGATTTGCGCATCTACCCTGGTGGCGGCACGGGAGGCCGGCGTAGATGAGATTTATAAGGCTGGCGGCGCCCAGGCGATCGCAGCGATGGCATTTGGAACAGAGAGCATTCCCAAAGTGGATAAAATCGTAGGACCGGGCAACATCTATGTGGCATTGGCAAAAAAAGCGGTATTCGGATATGTCAGCATTGATTCCATTGCCGGTCCCAGTGAGATTTTAGTGCTGGCGGACGAGACTGCCAATCCCCGTTACATAGCGGCGGACCTGATTTCCCAGGCGGAACACGACGAGATGGCATCCGCCATTTTGATCACCACCAGCAGGGCATTGGCAGAGCAAGTCTCTGAGGAAGCGGAGCGATTTGCGGCGAAACTGTCCCGAAAGGAAATCATTCAGAAATCCCTGGAGCAGTATGGCTGCCTCTTAGTGGCGAAAGACTTAGAGGAGGCCATTGCGGCTGCAAACGAGATTGCTTCTGAGCATCTGGAAATCATTACGGCGGATCCCTTTGCAGTAATGACAAAAATCCGCAACGCGGGCGCCATTTTCCTCGGAAGCTATTCCAGTGAGCCTCTGGGAGATTATTTTGCAGGACCCAACCATGTACTTCCCACCAATGGAACCGCGAAGTTCTTTTCCCCTTTAAGCGTCGATGACTTTATAAAAAAATCCAGCATCATAGCTTATTCCAGGGAGGCCTTAGAGCCGGTCTATAAAGATATCGTCCAGTTCGCGGAATGCGAGCAGCTCACCGCCCACGCGAACTCTATCCGGGTAAGGTTTGAAGATTCATGAATTTTTAAGTTTTCTTTTTTGCTGATTCATATTATAATATGCTTAAGATGCATTTAGGCGGCATTTATGCGGACATGGAGGAGGCAATGGACAGAAGAGCAGAGCTTACACGAAAAACAAAGGAGACGGATATTTCCCTGTCCTTCTGCCTGGACGGCAGCGGCAGCGCGTCTGTCCATACGGGGATCGGATTTTTTGACCATATGCTCGAGGGTTTTGCCCGCCACGGCTTTTTTGATCTGAGCGTGAGCGTGGAGGGGGACCTGGCAGTCGATTGCCATCATACGATCGAAGACACGGCCATTGTGCTGGGCGGCGCCATCCAAAAAGCCCTCGGCGATAAAAAGGGGATCCGGCGCTATGGCAGCTGCATTCTGCCTATGGACGAGGTTTTAGCGCTCTGTGCGGTCGATCTGTCCGGCAGGCCGTACCTTTCCTTTGACGCCGCTTTCACGGCGGAACGGGTCGGAGGCATGGATACGGAGATGGTCCGGGAGTTTTTCTATGCGGTTTCCTACACGGCGGGGATGAATCTCCACCTGAGGATCCTTTCGGAAGGGAATCATCATCACATGATAGAGGCCATGTTCAAAGCATTTGCCAGATCGCTAGACGAGGCATCGGGGTATGACCCGAGGATCACAGATGTATTATCCACGAAGGGCAGCCTATAGGAGGGAAATGAGGTCAGCCAATGGAAGAGAAAAATATTGTCGCCACCATTTACCTGAAAAATGGACAGGCAGTAAAGGACTTAAACGATATGACGCCTCTGGATGACGTGCTTCATTTAGCGCGGCTCTACAACGACAGCGGGATCGATAAGATCGTTGTTTTGGACTTATCGGAAGAGGATGAGGAACACGAAAAAAACATCAATACCATACGCAATATCAACCGCAATGTGGAGATCAAGGTATGCGCGGGCGGCAACATCAACCGTCTGGAGGACATCAAAAAGCTGATCTATGCGGGCTGCATGCAGGTCGTTTTAAACGGCTCCAAGCAAAACACGATGGAGCTGGCGGCGGAAGCTAGCAGGCGGTTCAGCAAAGACAGGGTTTTAGTTTCTGTAGAGAATGTGGACATTATCTTTAAACATCAAAAAAAGATAAATGACCATTTCCATGAGCTGATCGTGTTAAACGCGGAGATACTGAATGCCGTGGAGAATATCACGGACATTCCATGCGTGGTGTTCTTGCAGGAGTGCAACTATGAGGAGATCCTTGAGATCCTAAAGCGCAGCAATGTCCGCGGCATCGCCGGAGCTTTTATCAATAATCCAAAGACCGACATCATGGAGATCAAATCCCAGATTTCGGCGCTGGGGATAAAGATAGACAATTTTGAACCCGCATTAAAATGGCAAGACCTAAAGAAAAATTCTGACGGGATGGTGCCTGTCATCGTGCAGGATTACCGCACCGATGAAGTGCTGATGCTCGCTTACATGAACGAGGAGGCCTTTGATACCACCATCAACATCGGCAAAATGACATATTACAGCAGGAGCCGCGGGGAGCTTTGGACAAAGGGAATGACCTCTGGCCATATCCAGTATGTGAAGTCCCTGACGGCGGACTGTGATTACGATACGATTTTAGCGAAGGTTTCCCAGGTGGGAGCTGCCTGCCATACCGGAAGCCCGACCTGTTTTTTCAACGAGATCGTAAAGAAAGAGTACCTGGAGAAAAACCCCTTAAAGGTCTTAGAGGATGTGTACCGCATTATCCTCGACAGAAGAGCCAATCCCAAGGAGGGTTCTTATACCAATTATCTTTTTGACAAGGGGATCGATAAGATTTTAAAGAAACTAGGAGAGGAAGCGGCAGAAATCATCATCGCAGCGAAGAATCCGGATCCGGAGCAGATCAAATATGAGATCTCCGATTTCCTATACCACATGATGGTACTGATGGCTGAGAGAGGGGTCACTTGGGAGCAGATCACCCAGGAATTGTCCCAGCGCTGAACATGTGATGCAAAAGAGACAGGATGTTTTTGGGATGCTCCAGAGACATCCTGTTTGCGGTAGAAAACGGCGGAAAGAGAGGATGCAAAGTGGAAGTGGATCGGAAAAAAGAGGGAGGAAGCAGCCATCAGAGTTACATCGATTACCTGCGGGTGATCGCCACCGTCTTTGTCATTGGGGTACACACCGTATCGCTGGCTTCCTCGAAGGCAGAAAACGGGAGTCCCGCCTTTTTGGTACTGGAATGCTTTGATTTTCTGTTCCTTTCCTGCAATCTATTGTTCCTCATGATAAGCGGAGCCTTGCTGCTGCCGGTCCGGGGAGAGGGGATCTTTGCCTTTTTCCGGAAACGTTTTTCTAAGACAGCGATCCCGCTGGCTGCCTATTATGTGTTATATGTCTGCGCGAAAGAGGGGATTGCATGGATTTATCCGGATCACTGGGCTGCCCTTATCCGGCGGATGCTCGCCGGGCCTCCGCAAGAGGCGCCCCATTTCTGGCTGGTGTATGCCATCCTTTTTCTCTATCTGCTGACTCCCTTTCTGCGTTGGTTTTTGGCAAGGATCCCGGACAAGGCTTTCTGCGGCATGGTGGCATTCCTGTTCCTTCTTTGCGCCCTGGACACCTATCTGCCTTTCTTTGGGAGAGAATCCCCTTTCGGATGGGTTTCGGACAGTCTTATCACGCCTTACCTTATGGGCTATCTGCTGGCGGAAAAATGCAGCCTGACGGCGGAAAAATTCTTTCTTATCGGAGGAGCGGCATCGTTTTTCTTTTCTTGCTGCTGGATCGTGGCATTCGGGAATTATGAGGATTACATCTACCAGAACGCGCCCACCATGCTGCTGTTTTCTTCCTCCATTTTTTTGCTGGTGAAGCGTTTTGCGCCCCTTTGGGAGCGGGGGATGGGAAAAGCGGCATCTTTTTTTGTCCGTTTTGTGGGAAGATACAGTTATTCCATCCTTTTGATACACTGGGGCGTCCTGCATTTTGCAGTAAAGCAGCTCTTAGGCGTGGATGTGCTAAGCGGCGGCATCTGGGGCGGCGTCCTGCTTACGATGGCGTTTACGCTGCTCCTTTCCGGGGCGGGAGCCTTCCTCCTGGAGCATACGCTCCTGGCATGGCTGAGATTCCCTTTCCAACGGGAATTTCATTTCCATAGGAAATAATACTTCCATAGGAAATAATGCTTCCATTGGAAAACCAAAGGCCAAGACACATATTCTGCTTTCCTGCCGTCATAAAATAATAGCAAAGCGTCAGAAGCGCTTCTTCCGGGGATAGTATACATAACATGGTTATGGTAAACTAATCCCGGGCGGACAGCGTTTTTCTGGCAGAGAGGAAGGAACCCGCTATGACAGAGCATTATGCCCAAAGGCGCAGAGAATATGTGGCGGATATCCGCAGATCCTTTGACGAGGAAGCTGCCGGCGCGGAAGCAGAGGAAGAGAGGAGCATGGATTTCTTTCCGTTCTTTAAAATGCGGCTGCTGATCGCAGCCTGTATCTTTGGAGCGTTTCTCTACTGCCGGTACACAGACAGAAAAATGTTTGACTGCTCGGCAAAGCAAGTGATTGAGATCCTTTCGGATAATCACTATTATACAAACCTGAAAAATTATGTTATGATACAGGAGCGGAGCGCCTCAGACGCTCCCGCGAGCGAAAAGGGAGAGGATAGTTTGGAATGGCAAAATTAGCGTTATCAGATGAGATACTCATGAGGATCGACAAGCCGGCGCGCTATATCGGCAATGAGTTAAACAGTGTAAAAAAGGATCGGGAGCAGGTAGCGATCCGGTTCGTCATGTGTTTTCCAGACGTTTATGAGATCGGAATGTCCCATCTGGGGATCCAGATCTTATATGATATGTTCAACCGCAGGGAGGACGTGTGGTGCGAAAGGGTATATTCTCCCTGGCCAGACCTGCACGCCATTTTAAAAGAGCAGAAGATCCCGCTTTTTTCCCTGGAATCCCAGGAGCCGGTGAAACACGCGGATTTTCTCGGAATTACCATCCAATATGAGATGTGCTATACCAATATTTTGCAGATCCTGGACTTAAGCCAGGTCCCTCTGCTTGCAAAAGACCGTACCTGGGAACATCCCATAGTGATCGGCGGAGGGCCCTGCGCCTATAATCCAGAACCCCTCGCGGAGTTCTTTGACCTTTTTTACCTGGGAGAGGGGGAAGTGCAGTATGGCGCGCTCTTAGATCTGTACCGGGCCATGCGAAGCCATGGCGTCTCCAGGGCGGCATTCTTGCGGGAAGCCGCCAGGATACCGGGGATCTATGTCCCCTCCCTCTATGAAGTGGCTTACAAAGAAGACGGGACCATTGAGAGCTTTCATCCGATTTATGAAGATGTTCCGGCAACGGTGAAAAAGCAGGTAGTCGCCGACATGACCGAAGCAGTCTACCCCCAGAACCCTGTCGTTCCTTTCCTCAAGGCGACGCAGGACAGGGTCGTGCTTGAAATCCAGCGCGGCTGCATCCGCGGCTGCCGTTTCTGCCAGGCCGGCATGGTCTACCGCCCCACCCGGGAAAAGGACGCGGGAAGGTTAAAGGAGCTCGCCTGCCGGATGTTAAAGTCCACCGGACATGAGGAGATTTCCTTAAGCTCCTTAAGCTCCTCCGACTATTCCGGCCTGCAGGAGCTCGTCACCTTTTTGATCGATGAATTTAAGGGAAAAGGGGTCAACCTCTCCCTGCCCTCCCTTCGGATCGACGCATTCTCCTTAGACGTCATGGGGAAAGTACAGGACATCAAAAAGAGCAGCCTGACCTTTGCGCCGGAGGCTGGCTCCCAGCGCCTCCGCGACGTCATCAATAAGGGGCTTACCAAAGAGGCGATCTTAGAGGGGGCCGGCATGGCCTTTGAGGGGGGCTGGAATAAAGTGAAGTTATACTTTATGCTGGGGCTTCCCACTGAGACGGAGGAGGACATGCGCGCCATCCCGGAATTGGCAAACGAGATCGCTGTGCGTTATTATGAGATACCAAAGGAGCAGAGAAATGGAAAATGCCAGATCACGATTTCCACATCCTTTTTTGTCCCAAAGCCTTTTACCCCGTTCCAGTGGGCGGCGATGCATGAGCCTTCGGACTATATCGCCAGGGCAAAAACCGTAAACGCCAGCGTCAGAGAGCAGCTGAACCGCAAAAGCATCCGCTATAACTGGCATGAGGCTGACGTGACCGTCCTGGAAGGCGCTCTCGCAAGGGGGGACAGGCTTGTGGGGCAAGTGATCCGGAAAGTATATGAAAAGGGCGGCATCTTTGACGCATGGTCTGAATTTTTTGATTACCAAAGATGGCTGGACGCTTTTTTGGAGTGCGGGATAGACATGGAGTTTTATACCATGAGGGAACGCCCCTTAGATGAAATCTTCCCGTGGGATTTCATAGATACCGGCGTGTCGAAGGAATTTTTAAAAAGGGAATGGCGGAATGCCATGGAGGGCAAGGTCACTCCGAACTGCAAAATGAAGTGTTCCGGCTGCGGCGCCCGCTGCTTTAACACCGGCGTATGCACAGAGCGCTAGGAGAGAGGAAACAGGGAAGGCATGAAAAGGCATGGAAATACACGAAAAAGGCATGGAAATACACGAAAAAGGCATGGAAATACATGAAAAAGCATGGAAATACATGAAAAAGGCATGGAAATACAT
>CAZAMD010000002.1:23071-33913 GCA_964486485.1 uncultured Roseburia sp.
GCATGGAAATACATGAAAAAGGCATGGAAATACATAGAAAGGCATAGAAAGCCATAGAAAGGCATGGAAGCGACATGATAAAGATTAGAATCAAATTCCGCAAATATGGTGTCATGCGTTTTATCGGACACCTGGATATGATGCGGTATTTTCAGAAAGCGATCCGGCGGGCGGAGATTGACATCTGCTATTCGGGGGGATTTTCCCCGCATCAGATCATGTCCTTTGCCGCCCCTTTGGGCGTGGGCATCACCAGTGACGGAGAATATCTGGACATTGAAGCGAACAGCTCCTGTCCCAGCAAAGAAGCGGTGGCGGCGTTGAACAGCACGATGGTGGAGGGAGTGGAGATCACCGGATATGTCAGGCTGCCGGATGACGCAAAACCCGCCATGTCCATTGTGGCGGCGGCGGATTACGACCTGTTTTATAAAGAGGGATACGGCTCCCCCGTTCCCGCGGAAACGCTGCAGGAGGGAATGATCCGTTTTTTTCGGGAGCGCGGGGAGGTTCTCATAAAAAAACAGACGAAAAAAGGTGAAAAAGTCATGGATCTAAAGCGGCTGGTCTATGCTTTTGAAGTGGACAAGCGTGAGGGGAAGCCCTGCTTTTATCTGAACGTTTCCACCGGAAGCACGGATAATTTAAAGCCGGAGCTGGTGCTTGCCTCCCTGTACGGCTTTCTGGGGATTGCCTATGAGGAAAACGCCATACAGATACATCGGAGGGATGTGTATGCGAAACAGCCGGATGGAAGCGGCTTTTTGCCCCTGTCAGCGATGGGAGAGGAGCTTTTGTGAGAAAATCAGCCGTAAAGCTTTTCCTTGCGGCTGGAATGGAGAGGAATATGAGACAGAGGTATGTGATTACAAAGGAACGGATCAGAGGGCAGGAATATCTGATTTCCGCCCTTTATGACGAGAGGAAGAAAATGGTGGAGGTCACGCCGGAGCGGGTGGGGGAGCGCTCCGTTCTGGGGAATATTTATATCGGCAGGGTGGAGCATGTGGTGAAAAACCTAAACGCCGCTTTTGTCAAGATCAGCCCGGAGCAGACTTGTTATTATTCCTTAGAGGACTGCAAAAACGCTGTTTTTACAAAGAAGCTCTCCGCCAAAAAGGATCTCGTGGAGGGGGAAGAGCTGCTTGTGCAGGTGGAAAAAGAAGCGATCAAGAGCAAAGATCCCGTGGTGACCTCGAATCTGGCGTTTGACGGCGCCTATGCGGTGCTTACCGCCGGAAACCGGAGATTGTCCGTCTCCTCTAAGCTCGATCTGGAAACAAAGAAAACCATACAGAGATTTTTGGAGGAGAATCTCCCGGAGGAAGCGGAGCGGGACTTTGGGATCATCGTGCGGACCAATGCGCGGAGTGTTCCCCTGGAAGTCCTGCTGGAAGAGATCGGGTCGCTGCGGCGCTCCTATGAAAGCCTGAGAGAGGCTGCTTGCCACCGGACTTGCTTTTCCTGCATGTATGAATCTGAGCCTTTCTGGAAGAAGCGGCTGAAAGGACTGAAAGAGACGGAGTTAGAGAAGATCGTTACGGACGACAGGGAGATTTTTGAGAGTATCTGCCTGCAGTACGGCATAAAGGAAGAGGCTTTTTTTACCTCCGGCAGCGTAAAAGAGCGGGTGGACTGCTTTTCTGTCCACAAGGATACGAAGATTTCTTATTATGAGGATCCCATGCTTTCCTTGTCCTCCCTCTACGGCATAAAATCGGGCTTGGAGGAGGCGCTCAGAGAGAGGGTGTGGTTAAAATCCGGGGCGTATCTGATCATCGAGCCGACGGAGGCGCTGACGGTCATCGATGTCAATACAGGAAAAAACATGGCAAAGAAAGGGATGCAGGAAAATTTCCTGAAGATCAATAAGGAGGCGGCGGAAGAAATCGCAAGGCAGATCCGGCTGAGGAATATTTCTGGAATGATCCTGGTCGATTTCATGAAACTGGCCTCGAAAGAAGCAGTGGCAGATCTGTTGGGCACGCTCCGCGCCGCCCTCAAGAAAGACCCTGTGCCTACCCAGCTGATCGACATGACCAAACTGGGGCTGGTGGAGATCACCCGGAAAAAGGTGCAGAAATCCCTGCGGGAGATCCTCCGCCAAAGGTTTTTGGATAAAACGGAATAGAAACGGGAAAACAGCAATAAACTGTACATAATACCGAAAAAATGTGAGGTGAAGTATGGAGCTGAGTTTTTTGGAGATTCTGAAAGTGGTTTTTCTCGGGATTGTTGAGGGGGTCACCGAATGGCTTCCCATCAGCAGTACCGGACATATGCTTCTTGTGGATGAATTTATTTCCCTGAACATGAGCGGCGCGTTCAAAGAGATGTTTTTTGTGGTCATCCAGCTTGGCGCGATCCTTGCAGTGGTGGTGTTATATTGGGACCGGATGGTTCCTTTCCAGCTGAAGGATCGAACCGCGCCTGTGATCCGAAAGGATATTTTTTCCCTGTGGCTGAAAGTGGCGGTGGCCTGCATTCCGGGAGCGGCAGTCACCTTATTGTTCGACGATTATATTGAAGCGCATCTCCACACCCCGGCGGTCATTGCCCTTGCGCTGATATTTTATGGCATCGCCTTTCTCCTGATAGAGCGCTGGAATCAGACAAGGACGCCAAAGGTGGAGCAGCTGGCGGATATCACCTTCCAGACGGCTTTCCTGATAGGGATGTTCCAGGTGCTCTCCATTATCCCCGGAACTTCCCGTTCCGGCGCCACCATCATCGGCGCTCTTCTCATCGGCGTATCGAGAGTGGCCGCGGCTGAGTTCACGTTCTACCTTGCAGTCCCCGTCATGCTCGGACTTAGCCTGATAAAGCTCGTTAAATTCGGGTTTGCCTTTACCGGAGAGGAACTCGTCATCTTAGGCATCGGGACAGCCGTGGCGTTCGCGGTATCTGTGGCTGTGATCCGCTTTTTGATGGCATATATCAAGAAGCACGATTTCAAGGTTTTCGGATGGTACCGCATCCTGCTTGGAACGGTGGTACTGCTGGTTTTTGCGTTCCGCTAAAAAGGCTTGCCGAAACGTGAAAAAACGTGAAAAATCTGTCTGGAAACAGTTGACGCGGCAATCTTCCTGTGTTATGATTACGGAGTATGCCGCACAGTGAGGTCTGAAAGTCCGTTTCTTTTGAAAGGCACCGTAACTGGCGAGTAATGATAAAGAGGAGGTGTCCTATGTACGCAATCATAGCAACAGGCGGTAAACAGTACAAAGTATCCGAGGGTGATATCATTACCATTGAAAAACTTGGTCTTGAGGCTGGTGAAAAGGTGACGTTTGATCAGGTTTTAGCTGTATCCGGAGACGGGTTAAAAGTTGGCGCTGATGCAGCGAACGCTTCTGTAGAGGCTTCTGTGATAGAAGAGGGCAGAGGGAAAAAGGTCATCGTGTACAAGTACAAGAGAAAGACCGGCTACCACAATAAAAACGGCCACAGACAGGCGTATACCATGGTTAAAATTGAAAAAATCAACGCATAATCGACAGGAAAATGATATGACTAAGATCAGGGTCTTCCAAAACCGGAATCAGGAATTTATCGGGTTTGAATGCAGGGGACACGCGGGGTACGCAGACCGCGGCAGGGACGTAGTCTGCGCGGGGATTTCCATTCTTGTGCAAAATACGGTCAATGCCATCGAAAACTACACCAGGGAGGGATTTTCCTGTGAGGCGGATCCAGAAACGGGCGATATCCGTTTCCGCTTTGAAACCCCTGCCGGTCACGATGCAGACCTCTTGATGAAAGCCATGGTTTTGGGATTAGAAGGCATCCGGTCTTCTTATGGCAAGAGGTTCTTGAAGCTACAGTTTGAGGAGGTGTAACAGATGTTTCATATTGATCTTCAGTTTTTTGCGCATAAAAAAGGAGTTGGTTCCACAAAGAACGGCCGCGACTCTGAGTCCAAGCGATTGGGGGCAAAAAGAGCAGACGGGCAGTTCGTAAAAGCCGGCAATATTTTATACAGGCAGCGCGGAACAAAGATCCATCCGGGCGTTAATGTAGGCATCGGCGGTGACGATACCTTGTTTGCGTTAAAAGATGGCATCTTGCGATTTGAAAGAAAAGGAAGAAACAAAAAGCAGGCTTCCGTTTATCCGGCGGCTGAATCATAAACGCGTACTGCAAGACCCGGCAAGACGACCACTGGTTGCTTTGGCGGGTCTCTTTGTTCGCTTCCAAAGCCCGCGGTACGCCGGCTGCTCCTAAAAATCATCGCAGCATGGAGGGAAAATATGTTTGCAGATAGAGCAACAATCATTATCAGATCAGGAAAAGGCGGAAACGGCCATGTAAGCTTCCGGCGGGAAAAATATGTTCCTGACGGCGGGCCAGACGGCGGAGACGGCGGAAAGGGCGGAGACATTATTTTTGCGGTAGATGACGGCTTAAATACCCTGGTGGATTACCGCCATAAAAGAAAATTTTCAGCCCAGCCCGGAGAAGACGGCGGAAAGCGCAACTGCCACGGCAAAAACGGCGAGGACCTGATCTTAAAGGTGCCTGCCGGGACAGTCATCAAAGACGCGGAATCGGAAAAGGTCATTGCCGATATGTCCGGGGATAACCGCAGGCAGATCATTTTAAAGGGCGGCAGGGGCGGACTGGGCAATCAGAATTTTGCCACGGCCACGATGCAGGCGCCCAAATATGCCCAGCCCGGCGGGGAAGCCAGGGAGCTGGAAGTAAAGCTGGAACTGAAGGTCATTGCGGATGTGGGTCTGGTTGGATTCCCGAACGTGGGGAAATCCACCCTGCTATCCCGCGTGACGAACGCCAAGCCGAAGATCGCCAACTATCATTTCACTACGCTGCAGCCCAATCTCGGCGTAGTGGATCTGGAGGGATCGAGCGGTTTTGTCATCGCAGATATCCCGGGACTTATCGAGGGCGCTTCCCAGGGCGTGGGGCTAGGCCTGGAATTTCTGCGCCACATAGAGCGGACGAAGGTCATGATACACATGGTGGATGCGGCGGGAACGGAGGGGCGCGACCCTGTGGAAGATATCCGTGCCATCAACCGGGAGCTGGAAGCATATGACCCCGCCCTCTTAAAGAAACCCCAAGTGATCGCCGCTAATAAAATGGATGCCGTATTCGGAGATGAGAATGAGGTGATCCGCAGCCTCAGGGAGGCATTTGAAAAGGACGGCATCAAAGTCTTTCCCATTTCTGCCGTCAGCGGGAAAGGCTTAAAAGAGCTGCTTTACTATGTCAGGGAGCTTTTAGATCAGTGCAGCCGGGAACCGGTGATCTATGAGCAGGAATTTGATCCGTCGATGATGTCCCAGCGGAATGAGTCTTATACGATCACCAGAGCAGAAAACGGCGCTTTCGTGGTGGAGGGGCCAAAGATTGATAAAATGCTCGGTTACACCAACATTGACACGGAAAAGGGCTTTCTGTTTTTCCAGAGGTTTTTAAAGGAGCAGGGCATTTTGGAGGAATTGGAAGAAATGGGCATTCAGGACGGGGACACGGTCCGGATGTACGGCAATGAGTTTGATTATTATAAATAGAAAAGATTTGGAAAGGATAGCATTATGGCATTAACGAGCAAACAGCGCGCCTATCTTGGCAGCAGGGCCAGTTCGCTGGATTCTGTTTTACAGATCGGAAAATCGAGCCTGACCCCGGAGATTGTCACCGCAATAGATGAGGTCTTAGAGAAAAGGGAGCTGATTAAGGTTTCCGTGTTAAAAAACTGCGCGGACGACCCAAAGGAGATCGCAGGGATGATTTCGGAGCGTACGCATTCGGAGGTGGTGAAAGTCATCGGGAAAAAAATGATCCTGTTCCGCCAGGCCCGGAAAAATTCAAAATTTGACCTGCCGGATCGCTAGCTGCCAGCAGCAGGAGATCAGGATTGTTTTCAGACAGGAATAACGGAGGCTTTTCCATGGAAGAGAAGATAGGGATATTCGGCGGTTCTTTCGATCCGATCCATCAGGGGCATATCAATATCGCAAAAAGCGCTTACAGGGAATTTTCCTTAGACGAGGTCTGGTTTATACCATCCGGCCATTCCCCCAATAAGGATGTGGCAAAAATGAGTTCCTTTGAGGACCGCGCGAAAATGGTGTCGCTTGCCATTGAGGATATACCGTATTTCCGTCTCTGCAAGATCGAAATGGCCTCGGAAGGGACGAGCTATACCTATCTGACGCTGACAAAGTTAAAGGAAAGGCATCCTGAGAAACAGTTCTTTTTCTTGATGGGAGCGGATTCGCTAGACTATTTTGAGCAATGGTATCATCCTGAGATCATCTGCCAAAAGGCAGTCATTCTGGTGGCAGTCCGGGATGATATGGATATCGCGGCGATCCATAAGAAAATAGAGGAGATAAAAACTCTGTTCCTCGCGGAGATCCATCCCGTCTACGGGGGGAAGACAGATGTTTCCTCTAGCGCGTTAAGGGAGGCTTTCCTGCGGGGAGAGGACAGGGATTGCGGGATGCTGCCCCGGAAAGTAGCGGAGTATATCAACGAGCGCCGTCTGTATCGGGCGTGATCTAAGAGACGGCTGTTTTTCTTTTGCACGGCGGGAGGTGCCGACCGATGGAGTTTCATGAAGTTCGCAAAAAATTAAAGAAAGCGATGGATAAAGAGCGGTATGAACATACCAAGGGCGTAATGTATACGGCGGGCTGCCTTGCCATGGCGCATTGCTATTCCGTGGAGAAGGCCATGCTTGCGGGTCTGCTCCATGACTGCGCAAAATGCATTCCGAACGATGAGAAAATCGCCCTCTGCGAAAAAAATCACATCCTTATCCGCTCGGTGGAATATGAGAATCCCTATCTGCTCCATGCCAAGCTGGGAGCCTTTCTGGCAGAAAAAAAATATGGCGTTTCCGATCCGGCAATCCTTCATGCCATCAAGGTACATACGACTGGAGAGCCGGACATGAGCCTGCTGGATAAGATCATTTATATCGCCGATTATATCGAGCCATGCCGAAATAAGGCGTCTGATCTGGAGAGAATACGCCAGATCGCCTTTTTGGATCTGAATCTCTGCATGGCAGAAATTTTGCGCGATACCCTGCAGTATCTCTCAAGCCGCGGCGGCAAGATCGATCTTACGACACAGAGGACGTATGACTTTTACCGGCAATACCTGATATAGGGCGATACGGGAAAAGAGCGAGAGACAGCAAGGCAAAGGGTAAGAACGAAAGAGTGAAAACAAATGGAAAAGGAGTATAAGAAAGCTATGGATGCGATAGAATTTTGTAAAATTGCAGTCGCCGCACTCGAGGAGAAGAAAGCTGAGAATGTGGAAGTGATCGATATCCGGGAGATTTCCCCGATTGCAGACTATTTTATCATTGCCAATGGGGCAAACCAAAATCAGCTTCAGGCACTGCAGGATGCTGCGGAGGAAGCACTGTACAAAGCGGGACTGCCCCTAAGGCAGATTGAGGGAAACCGGAAATCCACTTGGATATTGATGGATTATGGCGATATCATTCTCCACCTTTTTTCCAGGGAAGACCGGCTGTTCTATGATTTAGAGCGCATCTGGAGAGATGGAAAGACGATGGACAAGGATGCGTTATGATATGATATGTTATGATATGTTATGGATATGGGGGAGTTATTCCCCCATATTTTCGTCATGGGCCAATCATCGTGAGCCAATCAAAAATTCACGCTGTGTTCTTTCATCTGCTCCGCAATGAAAAGATGGGCAACATTGCGGATAACTTCTTTGAAACATACGGATTTTCCGGTCATTTGGATTTCATTTCATCAGGATGCGGCTGAGCGGTGATCAGCGCCAGAATCGTATGACGCCAAAAACTTTTCCAAGGATGGAGCACTGCGTAACGATAATGGGATCCATCGCATCGTTTTCCGGCTGCAGGCGGTAATGGCCGTCTTCCTTATAGAAAGTCTTTACTGTGGCGGAATCATCGATTAACGCGACGACGATATCCCCGTTTTGGGCATTGGACTGTTTCTGGACCAGAATCTTGTCTCCGTCCATAATCCCTACATTGATCATGCTTTCCCCTTTTACGGAGAGCATAAAGGTTTCCGCGTTTGGCATGAACTCCATTGGGATAGGAAAGTAGTTTTCAATATTTTCAACCGCTAAGAGCGGAGCGCCGGCCGCTACCCTGCCAAGCATAGGGACATTTACCACCTCGCGCCTGGTAAGGTTAAACGTATCATCGATGATCTCGATCGCTCTCGGCTTGGTGGGATCTCTCCGGATATAGCCGTTTTTTTCAAGAGTCTCAAGATGGGAGTGTACGGAAGAAGTAGATTTTAAATCCACTGCCTCGCATATCTCGCGCACGGCAGGAGGATATCCTTTATTTAAAATCTCCTGCTTGATATATTCCAGGATTTCCCGCTGTTTATTGCTGATTTTTCCGTATGGCATATGAATCCTCCTGTTTTTCATAGTAAGGAAACCGTTCAAAACATTCTGTTATTACATTCTGTGATTATCTACCAGTGTAACACAGAAACAGAAAAAATGCAAACATATATTCCGAAAATTTGTTCGGAATTTTTGTTGACAAACATACTTTCGGGTATTATAATACAGTTACAAACATTTGTTCGCAACGTGTGTTCGGCCTTGCTGTTGAGTTTTGTTGTCCGGTTTTAATGTCCGGCCGGTTTTGAAAGAGAGGGATTTTATGTGCAATGTGAGAGAAGTGTCCGCCAATAAAAAATTCATCCTGTTCCTTTCGGGAATAATCATCTTTTTTGCGGTGACCGGTTCTGTGGTATTCGGGCGTGTATTCATATCCGCCGCCTCTTCCAGGGATGCGTATAAATATTACACCAGCTTCCAGATACAAGAGGGTGATACGCTCTGGGATATTGCGGCTTCCCATTATACAGCGGAATACGAGAGCATCACGGATTACATCGAAGAGGTCTGCCGCATTAACCGCCTTGAATCTGCGGACGAGATACATTCCGGCAAATATCTGACGCTTCCCTATTATTCCGCGGAGTATCTGGAATGATTTGAAATGAAATGCCTACACATCCCGCAATTTCACATATTTGGCCGCGTTGCGGCGTCTGTCATCTTCGATGGCGGCGTAATGCTTCCTTGTGGTATTTACGTCTTTGTGTCCTAAAACATCTGCCACCAGATAAATGTCGCCGGTTTCCCTGTAAAGGGAAGTGCCATAGGTACTGCGCAGTTTGTGCGGCGTGATATGCTTTAAGCTTGTCACTAACGCGGAATATTTTTTTACCAGATTTTCCACGGAACGAACGCTGATGCGTTTGTTTTGCAGAGAGAGGAAGAGCGCATGGATGCTGCCGTCCGCCGCAGTGATCTTCTGGCGTTCTGCCATATATTCCAAGAGCGCATTGCGCACCTCATCTCCAAAATAGATAATTACCTCCGCGCCGCCTTTGCGGTGGATTTTTATGCCGTTATTTTTAAAGTCCACATCCTCTATGTCTAAGCCTACGCATTCCGATACACGGATGCCGGTGCCAAGGAGCAATGTCATCATGGCAAGATCCCGCGTTTTTGTCTTCTCATGGTAACGGCGCTGCCGTTCCGTTAAATTTTCTCCGGATTCCACCTCGTCCAATAGATTTGCCACCTCATCAATGTCAAGGCGGATGATATTTTTCTCATGGATTTTGGGCATGTCTACTTTGATCGCCGGATCATTCTGGATCAATCCGTTTTTATAAAAATAGCGGTAAAAGGTGCGGAGAGAGGCCAGTTTCCGCTTGATCCCGCGCTCCTCATTCGTATGTTCTTCCCCGCCTTTTTCGTAATATTTCAGATAGGAGAGGTATTCCTCAATGTCCATAGGAGTGATCTCATCTAACATGCTAAGGGGGAAATCACGAATATCTGCCTTTGCGCAGACAGGATTCTTGGCATGCAAGTATTCAAAAAAGCAGCCGATGTCATAGGCATAAGCAAGCCTGGTACGGGAAGAAGTAGTAGGTTCTATCCCGATAAAAAATTGTTTGCAAAAAGGCGGGAGAGTGTCTAGTACATTGCGGAGTTTTATCTCATTTTTGATATTGATATCTTCAAAATATGCTTTTTCTTTCATATGGACCACATTTCCTTTCCGTTTTATTCATGAAGCTGTTCATTGAAGCGCTTTCGATCTGTATAAAAACGCTTTTTGCAGCGATTTGGACTTTTTTCTTTTTATAAAAACTTTTTCTTTTATACAAACAAGAAATCCTTTATAATTGACACCAGGCAAGGGATATCCGGCCCGATAAAACCGGGATATGGCATTCGTTAAAAATTTAACATGAAAAGCGAGGTAACATTTCCATGAAATTTGTCATTCAACGTGCTGCAAGCGCATCCTGTAGCGTAAATGAAAAAGTGATCGGCTCCATACAGAGAGGATTCCTGGTATTGATCGGCATTTCTGATGAAGATACAAAGGAAATCGCCGATAAAATGGTTAAAAAACTCCTCGGACTGCGCATTTTTGAGGACGGAGCTGGAAAAACCAATTTGTCCCTAAAGGATGTGGATGGCAGCTTATTGCTGATTTCCCAGTTTACGCTTTATGCCGATTGCAAAAAAGGAAACCGCCCGTCCTTTATCCATGCGGGAAAACCTGACATGGCAAAAACATTATACGAATATATCATCCAGAAATGCCGTCAGGAAATTCCTGTGGTGGAACAGGGAATCTTTGGCGCCGACATGAAAATATCGTTGTTGAACGACGGTCCCTTTACCATAATATTGGATTCCAGAGAAATCTGCGAATAAAAGGTCTCAGATAAGTATAACATGAGAGCTGCCTGATGGCAAGGGTTAATTATTCGCAAAACACAAGTTTAACGAATAGTTTCT
>CAZAMD010000002.1:34013-83658 GCA_964486485.1 uncultured Roseburia sp.
TGCCTGATGGCAAGGGTTAATTATTCGCAAAACACAAGTTTAACGAATAGTTTCTGTTGTACGACATGTATCGCATTGGCTCCGATTTCCTTCAAAACCTCATGCGCAAACCCTTTTTCAACCGGATTATTAATCGTCAGTAACCATTTAAAAAGCATTAGCTTTTAAAAAGCCAATGCCTTCTTTAAAAGCTAATGCTTTTTCGACGCATCTAAGATTTCGCGATAGTTCAGTATCATTTCTACACAGCCATCAATCCCGAGCTTCCCGGAATCCAAGGTCATGTGATAGCTGCAGGCGTCGCCCCATTTTTTGCTGGTATAATAATTATAGTAGCTTGCACGCTGCTTATCTTTTTTCTGTATCAGTTCTTTTGCTTTATTTTCCGTTATGTCCATGCGCCTGCTTACGGTTTTGATGCGTTTTTCCAGATCTGCGTGGATAAAGATGTTGATGCAGTCTGGATTTTCGGATAACGCATAATCTGCGCATCTGCCCACCATGACACAGCTGTCCTGCGCGGCAATCTTTTTGATGGTTTCAAATTGAGCCAGGAAGACCTTGTGGTTTAGAGGCATATCTAAAAACGGTGCTGCCGTATAACTGCCCATGGAATAGGTATCCATGACCAAGGAATATAAAAAGCTGTTTGTGGGCTTTTCGTCATGGTTTTCAAAGATTTCCTCACAGAAACCGCTTTCCTTTGCCGCACGCTGCAATAATTCTTTGTCGTATACCTTAACGCCCAGGCGCTGAGCGAGTTTTTCCCCGATTTCTTTACCGCCGCTGCCAAATTTCCTCCCGATCGTGTAAATCTTGTTTCCCATAATGATGCACCATACCTTTCACAATTAGATTTTTGATGCTCAGAAAATCTGTTTTTCTAAGCGGTTAATAAGATCATTATAATCTATTTCCGCGAAAAACAAAAGAAGTAATTTGGCATTCAGCGCAGCTCCCGAAGCAGACTTTCAAAATATTCCGGCAGGGGCGCGGAGATCTCAAGGCAGGCCCTGCTGCGGGGGTGGAGAAAGCCGATGGTCATGGCGTGCAGAGTCTGCCCCTGCAGTCTGTAAGGATTTTTCCCGTTAGAATAAAGGGGGTCTCCCAGCAGGGGATGCCCGATGCTTGCCATATGCACTCTTATCTGATGGGTGCGCCCCGTCTCGAGCCGAAACTCCATGTAAGTGTGGGAGCGCAAACGCTCTAGGACTTTATAATGCGTGATGGCCGTCTTGCCATTTTTCTCATTCACTGCCATCTTTTTCCGCTCTGTGGGATGGCGCCCGATGGGAGCGCGGATGACGCCCTCCTCTTCTTTCACCGTTCCGCAGACAATGCCTCTGTACCTGCGGTTCACGCTGTGTTCTTTCATCTGCTCCGCAATGAAAAGATGGCTTTCATCGTTTTTGCAGACGATCAGAGAGCCGGTCGTATCCCGGTCAATGCGATGCACGATCCCGGGACGGATCTCACCGTTGATGCCGGAAAGACTGCCTTTGCAGTGATGCATCACGGCATTTACCAGCGTGCCGCTGCAATGGCCCGCAGAGGGATGGACCACCATTCCCTTAGGCTTATTCACCACCAGGACGTCCTCATCTTCGTAGAGGATATCTAGGGGGATGGCTTCCGGTAAGATCGTTGATCTGACGGCATCGGGGATCCGGACGCTGACCCTGTCTTCCGCTTTCAGCCTGTAATTTGCTTTCCGCGCGGAACCATTCACAAAAACTTCTCCCTCCCTGATCAGCTTCTGCAAAAAAGAGCGCGATTGAGGCGTCCGTCCTTCCTGCGGCGCAGCCTCATCAAAGATCATGCTTAAATACTTGTCCAGCCGTTCTCCCTCGTGTTCTGTTTCCACCTCAAATGATTCCAAAGTCACATTAACCTCCATGCCCGCGCTCTGCGGGAGCACAAGCTAGCACTCCTTTTTTTTCGGGGAAAAAACCTGCTCCCACTCCTCATCTGTGCAGTGGAACACCCCCAGGACGACAAGCAGGAGGGCGCCCGCCACGACATAGATATCCGCCACATTGAAAACCGGAAAATCGATCAGGGAAAAATAAAAGAAGTCGATGACATAATCTTGCCTCACCCTGTCGATAAGATTGCCTGCGGCTCCGGAAAAAAAGAGGATCGCGACCAGGTTGAAAAAGAAAAATTGGCGATCGGACGGTATCTTCCTCAGGTAAAAATAAACCAGGACAGCGAGGGAGGCTATGGTAAATGCCACTAACAGCCATTTCTGATCCTGAAGAATGCCAAAAGCGGCTCCCCTGTTTTCCAGATACCTCAGTTCAAAGACGCCGTCCCATATCACGAAAGGCTTTTTCCATTTCAATCCTGTCAGCGCCCAATATTTGGTCAGCTGGTCAAACAAGATCAGACTAAGGGAGACGGCTGCTCCGATCATGGCCTTTTTTAAAATTTTATGCTGTTTCGGCTGTTCCTTATCCATATCATGCACCTCAATGTTCTCACGCACGCCCGCAGACACAGGCGATGGCATCTAAAATCTGCTCATCGGACAGTTCCCTGCAGATGTAGGCCCCTCCGATTTCTTTTAATAAAATAAATTTGATCTGGTTTCCAGTCATTTTTTTGTCTGATTTCGTGGCGGCTAAAATCTCAGCGGGATCATATCCGGCAGCTTCCGTGGCAAACTGAAAGCGGCGCAAGGTATCTTTGATCATCTGGAAATCTTCTTTGCTGATATTTCCAAGCCGCATGGAAAGATAGGATGCAGCCACCATGCCGAGGGCGACGCACTCCCCATGGAACAGGCGAAAGCCGGATGACTTTTCGATCGCATGGCCAATGGTGTGCCCGAAGTTTAAGAGGGCGCGCGCTCCTTTTTCCGTCGGATCCTGCTCCACCACTTCTTTCTTGATAAGACAGCTGCGGAAAATCATTTCCTCTAACGCTTCCATCCGCAGATCTTTGATTTCCTCCTCATGCTCTTTGATCCAGAAAAAGTAGGCCCGGTCTTTGATGAGCCCGTGCTTGAAAACCTCCCCCATGCCGGAGACCATCTGCTTCGGAGGCAGCGTGGAGAGCGCGGAGAGATTCATGTAGACGGATTTCGGCTGGTAAAAGGCGCCCACCATATTTTTATACTGCATGAAATCCACGCCGGTTTTTCCGCCGATGCTGCTGTCCACCTGGGAAAGAAGGGTGGTAGGCACCTGCACAAAATCAATGCCGCGGAGATAGGTCGCCGCGGCGAACCCGGTCAGATCTCCCACGACGCCGCCGCCTAACGCCAGCAGCAGATCCTGCCGGTCAAAACGGTTGCGGATCAGCGTCTCATATAACCGCGTTACCGTATCCAGATTTTTGTGTTCCTCTCCCGCTTCAAACGTATGCAAAAACAGATGGGGATAGTCGGCTTTCAGCGATTCGGATACTGCTTCCGCATAAAGAGGCCCGACATGGGAATCGGTCACAATGCAGATTTTTCTGTCCGATGGGTAACCGGCTCTCTTTAGCTCACCGCTAAGATCTGCGAAGCTGTCTGTCATCTTAATGCGGTAAAGGATCTGGTTTTCATAAGTGACTTCCAAACTTTTTGCCATAATACTCTCCATTCCGGGAATGCCCGCGTCCGAGGAACCGCAAGAGAAAAACCGCAAGAGAAAAACGGTGAAAGACGGTCAGGCAAGATCCGTACTGGTATGATCAGTTCTGGTATAACTGGTATCTGATTTTCAGGCGTCCCTTGTGCGTGGCGCCGCATTCCTCCTGATAGATGAACCGCCCGAAGCCCCGTACAGAGACAATGTCCTCCGCCCTGCAGCTGTAGCCAGGGTTATCCGTGCTTTTTCCGTTGACAAAGACCTTTTCCTGCCTCAGCAGATTCAGCGCCTGCTTTCTGGAAAGATGGCACACACAGGCAAGGACGGCATCCAACCGGTTCGAGGTGATAATGCCGACCTGTTCCAGGAAGTTCTGCTGCATGGTGACCTCCTCACAGGGGACAGCGCGGAGCGTTACCTGCGTGTGCCGTATTTTCTGGAGGTTTTCCATGAAGTAGGATGCCATCCCCTCCTCGCAGAGGATGAAAGCTCCGCCCTCATGCACAAGGATATCGCCGATTTTCCCCCTGTCCACGCCGAGGCTGGTGATGGCGCCAAGATAGTCGCGGTGGCTCAGCTTCTCCGCGAACTTCGGGTGTGCGGGCGCTGCTTGCAAGGCCGCTATCGGATAATCGCAGCGATCGATCTTCTCCGCGCCCTCACGCAAAGAAAGAGCCTCAGGAAAAAAAGCAATCATCTGACGCTCCGCATGGGGGATACCGCCAAAACACTGACTGCGGCTCTCGAAAAGCCCCTGGCACTGACGGTAAATCGTTAGTTCATTTAAATTAAGGAAATCGCTGAACAAAACGATCCCCTTCCGCTCTGCCTGTCGCGACAGATCCAGTAATCTCTTTTTACAAAGTTCCTGTTCCTTCATAGTTAAAAGTCCGTCTGAATGCCTCTGGCATCAAATGTGTCGATCCAGCTTAGGAAATCGCCGGAAATCTCTACAGATGACGGCGTGATGATGAATATGTAGTTCGATATCTTCTGGAAGTTGCCGCTGATGGCGAAGCAGGAACCGGAAGTAAAATCTATGATGCGCTGGGCAAGTTCTACGTCCAGCCCCTCCACGTTTAAAACCACGGTACGGTTATTCAAAAGCGTTTCCGTGATCTCTCTCGCGTCTTCCATGGAAGTTGGCTTGATGACGCAGACTTCCATGTTGGAACCGATAGATTTCTTGGACGGGCGGATCGGCGTCACCTTCGCCGCCGGCTTTGACGGCTTCTCTTCCTCGTATCCCTCTCTCTTCTCCCTGCGGGAAGAGGATTTCTGCTTTGCCGGCGCATCCTCCATATCATCGTCATAGTCATAATCTTCGTTATAAAAATCATCATCGTCATCCGGGTTTAGGCGCATGACATCTAAAAACTTATCAAGAACTCCCATGTTCTCACTCCTGTTTATAAATTCTTTGTCCGAAAATGCCTGTTCCAACGCGCACGATGGTGGCACCCTCTTCGATGGCTACCATATAATCTCCTGTCATACCCATAGACAGAATCTCCATAGATACATTATCTATATTTTTATTTGTTATGTCAACAGATAATTGCTTTATTTTTCTAAAATACTGCCGATTCTCCTCAGGATTTTCCACATAAGGCGCGATCGTCATCAGGCCCTTGATGCGGACGTTCTCCAGATGCGCGATATCTTCGATCAATAAAATGGCGTCTTCCCTGGAAATGCCAAATTTCGACTCCTCCCCCGCGATGTTGACTTCCACCAGGATAGGCACCGTGAGATGGTTCTTTTTTGCCTGGATGTTGATCTCTTCCGCCAGCCGGTAGGTGTCCACCGAATGGATCAAAGCCACTTTTCCGATGATGTATTTCACTTTATTGCGCTGCAAATGCCCGATCATATGCCAACGGATATCATCCGGGAGCTGCTCGATCTTGCCGCAGAGTTCCTGCACTTTATTTTCCCCGAAATCGCGGATGTTTTCATCATAGATCTCCCGCAGCATGGAAACCGGCTTCGTTTTGCTGACGGCGACCAGCGTCACTTCACTGCGGTCCCTTCCTGCTTTCTGACATGCTTTTGCAATATTCTCTTCCACCTGCATTAAATTCTCTTTTAACATAAGCTCCTCCATAGATGTTCCATAAATTATTCCATAAATATTCCATAAATGTTCCATAAATATTTATAGATATGCGCGATGCCGCCTTGCCGCGCTTATTTGATCAGGTCATTTTCATTGACCTTCGTGCTGTCAAGGGCAATATGGTCATACAGGGAGATCCCATAGGCGGTTCCTGTCTTTACGATGGCGTATTCCTTGTTCTGATAGAGGATATCGATCTGCTTGAATACAGCATACCCCTTGTTTATGTTATATACGCCTTTCAGGCTGGCGGTGTCCGTGCCGACAACATACGTCTCGCTGGAATCGGGCTTTATCAGCCGTTCTCCAGACGCCACTTTTTCGCTGTCGATGTAATAGCGGTCCTCTGTCTCGTAATAAATGGCAGGCGTGACAAACTCCGGCGTTTTTTCCCCTTCGCTCCCGATGCGCTCCACCAGCAGGCCGTCGGAGGCAGAATCGCCCCCTTTTACAAAATAGGAGATAGGAATGGTATAAAATTCCTTTTCTGTAATGGAAGAATTTGGTATTTTCAGTCCGGTCTCCTCCGAAAGCAGAAGCTCTATTTCCAAAAACCTGTCTTTTGCGTAACGCACCATGGAATTGCGCAGGGTCAGGATGAGGTAAGCTGTCCCCTCCCGCTGCTGCAGCGTGTAGGCGGCATAGCATTCTTTTTCATCTTTGACAAAACGGATTTTGACCGTGCCGTCATCCGGGAGCGCTCCGGCCGTCTCCTCCCTGACAGGGAGAATGATGTTCCACTCCTCGCTGCCGATGAGCTTGTAGAGCGGTTCTCCGGAAGTTACGGCATTGTTTTTGCTTAAACTGCTTTTGGAATAAGCGGATTCGTCAAACATGCCGCTGTTAAAATTTTCCGCGGTCACGTTTTCGTAGCCATCGGTATCATAAACCAAAATGCCGGGGACGTCGGAATGTATCTGGTGGAACGTGTCATGGTTCTGCGCGTCCGCGGCATAATCCGACAATTCGGTTAAGGCTCCTAGGCTCAGAGCCTCCTTTAAGGCGGAATCGATATCTTCCTTAAAGGCATAGATGTCGTGAAAATGCTTTGTTTCGTAGGAACTCCGAAATTCCAGAATGGTTTCCTCAATGGCAGCGAAACTCTCCGGATCTAAATGGGAGCTGTCCTTCTTGGCCTCGTTGATCCTTTTTGAAATGTCACCGCTCTCATCAATCGAACACACCAGGCTGCCATACCCCACCCTGGAGCCTTCTTTCAGGTAATAGTTGAGGGAACCCGTGTACGGGGAGGAAACGATCGTTTCGTCCCGGAGCGCCAGCCCCCGGTAGACGTTGTTCGCCGCCATGGTCCCCTGCTCCACTTCATAGACAGAAATATGTGAGGTTGTCATATAGGTAAAAACATTGAAAATCAGATAGATGAAAATAATGACGAAAATGATAACCCCGATGTTTATGCTGAAAGGTTTTCTGTATTTTACTACCTTTTTATTCTTTCCCAAAAATTTGTCCGCCTTTTTTTTATTCAACAAGTCTATTCTACCATTTTATCGTTCAGAAAACAACTTTTGAAACAACTTTTGAAACAGACATTTCAGCTGTCTATGCATAAAAATATTACTTTGAAACATAATAGTGGAAAAGGAGGATCACAATGAATACAAATTGGTTAGATTACACATTATTAACTTTAGTAATTATCGGAGCTGTTAACTGGGGCTTGATCGGGTTTTTCAGATTTGACCTGGTAGCATTTCTCTTCGGGGATATGTCCTGGCTGGCGCGCATCATCTATGCCGTTGTCGGAATCGGAGGGCTTTATCTCATCAGCCTTTTCGGGCGCATCCGCTCTATGGACCGCGCATAAGAATGCTGCCTCAGGTGATGCAATGGAAGCATCCCGCTAGATGCTTCCATTGCATGGGCCTGTTCCGCCGCAAAACGCGGGAAGCTCCCCTCACACAAGGGATGCGGCACGAAAGAAAAAACGGCCACCGCCTTTTCCATGCACCACATCCAGATAAGGAGCCGCTGTGGCGGCTATAAGGAAATGACAACCTTTGCTTTTGCCAGATCCGCAAGATCCTCTTTGTTTTTAGAAATGCTTATGATGAACCGGACATTGAATTTATCGCTGATGGCGTCTAATTTTTCAATCGCATGATTCAGCTCCTCGTCAGAACGGATCGATGCAATGGTAAGAAAGCTGTCTAAGTACATCTCCTCTAAATCATTGTCCTGTGAAACAATGCCGCAGATGAATCCGAGAAACTCATCACAGTTATAGATGAGGTAATCCGTCACATTGATCAGCCGGACCTTGTTATGTAACTCATACATATGTTTCTGGTTCTTATCGAGATAAACGATATTGCCGGATGCCGATGCCACGGATTCGCTAACTTTCGCCAGCAATTCTTTGGTTTTTCCTTTTCCCTTTTCGCCTGAAATGATCTCTATCATGGCCAATTCCCTCCTAGTGATAACCGCTTTCTTCGTTATAATGAATAAAAACGATTCATTTTATAAAATAATTATAGTATATATGTACAAAAAATACAACCTGTTTTTCTATAATTATGCATTTCGCGCCGCTGCCCTTAATCTGCGAAGCCCTCCAGCATCTCATTCATCAGCAGATAGAGGTTTGATCTCCCGTCCGCTTTCAATATGATGGATATGATAGGCTCGCCCGCCGCATTTTTGGAATAGAGGACAAGGCAATACCCCGCCTCTCCGGTAGTTCCGGTTTTTCCTCCGATGATCTCAAAACCCTCCGGCGTCCGGTAGTTTCCCGCGAAGTATTGATTGGTGTTTTCCCATGTCTGGGCCATGGTGCCGCCCTCCGCGTCCAGATAAGACACATCAACGCTTTTTGTACGGATGATCTCCACGAAAGCCTCATTTTCCAGCGCCGCGCGAAATATCAGATACAGATCGTACACGGAAGTATAATGGTTCTCGTCCGGCAGGCCGTGGGGATTGACAAAATGGGACTGCACCGCGCCTAATCTGGCGGCTTCCTGATTCATCAGCTCCGAAAAACGCTCTACATCGCCGGAAATGTGTTCCGCGATGGCGATGGCCGCATCGTTTCCGCTGCGGAGCATCAGCCCGTAAAGCAGATCCCGCATCGCGATCACGTCCCCAGCCTTGAGGCCGCAGACGGAGGAATCAGATGCCTGGTCTGCCGCGTTCTCGCTGACAGTGACTGCTTCATCTAAATCCGCGGCATGTTTTAGCGCAATGTAAGCCGTCAGTATTTTCGTCGTGCTGGCGGGATAGAGCCGGTCATAAATATTTTTCTGGTAGACAACGGCATTCTCAGCAAGGTTAAAGGCGCCCGCGCCCTCCGCCACAAAGGAATCCGTTGTGTCCGTCCCGAGTTCCGTATCCTCCGCCACGCACAGGTTTTCCGAAAAATAAGTTTTTTCCGTATCCGCGGCACCGCCGGGGATGCCGATGCTGCCGATGGTACGGTATATGTCATAAGGATTTTTTAAGGCCGTCTGCTCTTTTGCGCAGCCGCAGAAAAAGCAGGCGGCACAAAGCCAAAAGAAAGGCAGCGCCTTTTTATTTATACATCTCACGCCACTCCAGGTCCCCTCTGTCCAAAGATTTGATCAACAGTTCCGATGTCGCCAGGTTCGTCGCCAGCGGGATATTATGGATGTCACAGAGCCTTACCACATTGTTCACATCCGGTTCGTGAGATTTCGGCGTCAGCGGATCGCGGAGGAAAATGACCAGATCCATCTCGTTGTGCTCAATCTGCGCGCCCAGCTGCTGCGCGCCGCCCAAGGGACCCGCTAAATATTTGTGGATGCTTAAGTTTGTGACCTCTTCAATCAGCCTTCCTGTGGTTCCTGTGGCAAACAGTTCATTTTTGCAAAGAATGCCCCGATAGGCGATGCAGAAATTCTGCATCAATTTCTTTTTCGAGTCGTGTGCGATAAGTCCAATATTCATATTCGGCACCTCCGAACAATTAATATTTTTTAGGCTGCAATCCGACATTTAACACCAGACCGATGCCTATATATAATGATAATAATGACGTGAGGCCGTAGCTGACAAACGGGAGCGTGACTCCGGTGTTTGGCAGGAGCCCGCTCGCCACGCCAATATTGACAATGCTCTGAAATCCGATGAGGGAAGCCATGCCGCAGCAGATCAATCTGCCCGCCATATCCTTCGCCTTTCCTGCAATAACTATACACTCAATTGAAATGAAAAGCAAGAGCATAATGATGGCGGAGGTGCCGACAAAGCCCAGTTCCTCTCCTGCTACGGCAAAAATAAAATCATTCTGCGGCTCCAGGATGAAATTTCCGTTTTTGACGGAAGTCGCTTCCGTGTTGTTCAATCCCTTGCCCCACAAGATGCCCGACCCGATCGCCATGATGGAATTTTGCTGCTGGTAGACAAGATCCGGATAAGAATCCGGATAGAGCCATGCCATAATGCGTCCGATCTGATAAGTTTCAATGAAAGGGACTTTGTCCTGGATGATCAGGGTCATGCCCACCAGTCCCACGGGAATGCAGACCGCTAAGACTCCCAGCACCAGCTTATAACTGATGCCCGCCACGAATAAGAGCGTGGCAAATACCAGAGCCGTTACGATGGTAGTGGAAAGATCCGGCTGAGAGACGATCAGAGCCAGAGGAACCGCCGCCAGGACCAGGGCGCTTAAGATCACCCCGGGCGTGTTGATCGATTCCTCATGTTTCATCAGATAATAGGCAAAGAACAATATGATCAGGATCTTCACCAGCTCCGATGGCTGAAAGCGGAATCCGCCGATTTCAAACCACCGCTGCGCTCCTTTGCTGTCATCTCCGGCAATTTTCGTCAATGCCAGCAGCGCAATGGCAAACAGATAGATCAGCCAGGAAAATTTCAGGATAAAACTGTAATCAATGAGCGATACGACAAACATAATCGCCAATCCTGCGATCATTCCCAGTATCTGCTTCTTCTGGTCATCGGGATTCGCGCTTCCTACCAGCAGAACACCTAAGATATTTAAGGTTACCACAAATAAAATCAGTATGAATTTATAGTTCTTTAGTTTGTATATTTTCAACATACTACTCTCTCTTTTTGTAATCCTTTAAGAATACCTTCACTTCGACATTTTCCGGTTCGATCACCACATATTTGGTAATGACCGTGCCGATTTCCTGGCGTATCTGATTTAAGGTCTCATCATCTAACCGTTCTTTTTCTGCAGTCATCATGATCTTTAAGCGCTCTTTTGCGATCACGCTTGAATGATTTCTCGCCATCTTATTTCCCTCCCTCCAAAGAAGCCGCAGCTTTTTTTGCCGTGCCATGCTTAAAGAAAAGCCTGGAAAAAATGCTCTTTGGCTTTATGTAGTCGGGAATGGGGATTTCTTCCCCGGTAATCCGCCTCGCAATGTTCTGATAACAGTTTTCTGAAACGGTATGCTGTCCCATCACCGGAATCCCATGGTTTTGGGCAATGATGATGTTCTCATCTTCCAGGACCACGCCCAGCAGCTGTGCGTCCAGCAGCTCACAGATGTCCGGCACATCCAGCATGTCGCCATCTTTGACAAGCTGGCTGCGGAAACCGTTGATCAACAGATGGATGCCGCTTACCTTTTGCCTTTTTAAGATCTGCAGGACACAGTCCGCATCGTGGATTGCCGCAATCTGCGGAGTCGTCACCACAACCACCCTGTCTGTGTTTGCCAATGCCAGCTGAAAGCCCTGTTCGATTCCGGCAGGACTGTCCACTAAGATGTAGTCATACTCCTCCCGCAGATCCATGAGAAGCTCTTTCATTTTCCCCGCATCCACGCTGCCGGGGTCTTTGGTGCAGGAAGAAGGGATAATGGAAAGATTGGGAAAACGCTTGTCCTTGATGATCGCCTGCTTCACCCGGCATTTTCCCTTCAGTACATCCACCAGGTTGTAAAGAATCCTGTTTTCCAAGCCCATGACAACATCCAGGTTCCTCAAGCCGATATCCGTATCCACCAATATCACCTTTTTATCTAACAGTGAAAGTCCGACTCCGACGTTGGCTGTGGTTGTTGTTTTTCCAACGCCGCCTTTTCCTGAAGTAAAAGTGATCACTTCACCCATAAAGGAGAACCTCCTGTTTTGATTTATAATAAAACCTCGCTACGGTATGTATTGAGGAATTATCCCTGTACCCCAGGCCTGATCTGGCAAGAACAGCCCCGTCAGTCACTAAAAGCGTTAGAAGTCCCGTTGACATTCTCCGCCTGCCCGCTTATCAGCGCATCCTTATCCTCAACCCCTAAGCAATAGGCTAAGACATTTCTGGACAGCTCTGCCGCGTTGTGTGACGTGTAGCCGTAAGCGATGCGGGCGGCAACCGACAGCTTTGGATTTTCGCTGGGGGCATAGCCGACAAACAGCGCGTGGTTAGGGCGGTTGGCTGACTGCTGCGCCGTACCTGTCTTTCCGGCAGCCGGCAGGGTAAAGTCGGTAAATTCCGCGCTGTTTTCCACCATCATGCGCATACCGGAATGAATGGCATCCCAGTCTTCTGTATCTAAGACGTCTATGGTATTGCGCGCCTTTGGCTCAAAAACGGTTTTCACATTTCCTTCGTTATCTTCTACACGGTTTAAAAGTGTGTACTCATAGACGGTGCCGCTGTTGGCGACAGCCGTCACATATCGGGACAGCTGTACGGTCGTGTAGCTGTTATTACTCTGCCCGATCGCCGCCATGACCGGAAAGTCGTCCGCAATCTGAGGGGAAGTTTCCTCGATCTCGATGCCTGTCGTCTCGTCTAAGCCATAGAGCGATGCATATTTCCGGATGAGGGAAATTCCGTTTTTCGCCGCCTCTTCACTGTAGACCGTGCTGTAATTGCCGGTACTGAGCCGGAAGCCTACTTCATAGAAAAAGTAGTTGCAGGAATCCCTTAACGCTTCCGATACATTGAGCAGGCCGTGGGCGGACGGATAAATCCAGCATTTCGGTTTATTGCTGACATTTTCATATTCTCCGGTATCTAAAATCTGTTCACTGATATTGATGCAGCCTTCCGCTAACCCCGCCGTGGCGGTTACCATCTTAAAGGTGGAGCCTGGCGCCGTCCCCTGCTGTGTGGCATAGTTTATCAATGGGCGGGACGCGTTCTCCTGTAAGCCGTAAAAATATTCCGCATCCACAGTATTCGCCAGCTTATTGGCATCGTAGCCGGGATAGCTTACCAGCGCTAGGAGCTCTCCTGTTTTGGGATCTGCGACCACGCAGGAGCCGGAATAGGGATCTAAGGCCAGCTGTGCCGGAGTGATCTCCAGATTCCGGATCTTTTCTTTGAGGAAGGAATTGGGAGCAATGGTTCCATTGGAGAGGCCCTCCGCTTCCTCATCATCAAAGGGCAGGACTTTCTGCTCAAATAAAATCAGGCAAAGCTGCTTTCCTGTGATGATGCCTGACTTTATCAGGTATTCATAGATGATTTTTGAAAAAGCCCTGTCAATCGAAATATCTTCTATAATATAATCACAGAGCGCTGCATATATTTCTGTAGAATCAGAATATTTTTCGTCCACAGAAAAGCTGGTGATGTCAACCCAGTTCTGGGTAATGGCATGCCTTAAGTATTCCTGGGGACTGATCTCCCCGTTCTGCCATTTCTGATACAGGGGATCGGAGGAATCAATGCTGGATGCCACCAGGATCTTGTCCTCTTTGAGCATACTGATGATGTATGTATAATAATCCTGATATTCCTCCTCTAAGGCAGAAAAGGCGGCCGCCCCCTCTTCTTTCAGTTCCGCGCGGATCCGGGCGATCACATCATTCTGGCGGTTGAAAAACAGCTGATAGACCTCTTTCTCCGCCGCGGAGGAATCCGTCTCGTAGAATTTTTCAAAGTCGATGACGTTGTTATTGATCAGCGCGAAATAAACGTCCGTGATCGGAATGCTGATATCGGAGGATGGATTTTCAATGTTGGAATAGACGATGCCGGCAATCTCCTGCTCCAGCAGGTTGTAGATGGCAATCTGCCAGTCCGAGTTAATGGAAAGGTAGACGTTTCCTCCCGCCACAGGCTCCTCGTGTGAGATGATCTCCACCGCCTTGCCCAGATGATCCACATAAAGCTTTTCATGCCCTTTTGTCCCTTTCAGCTCGCGGTCCATATATTGCTCGATGCCCAGTTTCCCGACGACGTCGTTTAAGGTGTAGCTGTCATCCGTCTCCGATAATTTATTGTATTCCTCCGTGGAGATCTTCCCCGTGTATCCTATGATGGAAGAAAAATATTCGCTGTGGTTGTATCTGCGGATGGTATCGCTTGCCACTTCCACTCCCTGCAGTTCGGAGGCATGTTCGCTGATGTAGGCGACCGTCTCCTCGGACACATTGGCCGCGACGTTCGTCACAATGTATTTCTGGTAGGCATTCTGCGACATGGCAAAACGCACTACCGCAATCTGATAGGCCATTCTCTCGTCATATTCGCCGCTGATCCCAAAGCGGGAGGGACTGCGCAGGTAATCCATGACCTGCTGCTCGCTGGCCTCCGCCGGATGGTAGCCGAGTTTCCTGCTGTATTCCAGGTCGTCGTAGGAAGCCTTCCCGTAGACATCGGCGATGAAGCGTTTCCACGCCGTGGCGTTTTTTTCCACGTTGTAATGATAGCCTCCTTCACGGTAATCAATCTTAAAGTCATTGATGATAGCGTCGCCGTTTTTTTCCAAAGCGGTGATGATCTGCGCGATCTCTGCATTCAGGGAAGCGTTCTTTGAATCGCTGGAACTGTAGGTGCCGTTGTCCTCTATGGTAATGGTATAGGCAAGCTCGTTATACGCGAGGAGTTTGCCGTTTCTGTCATAGATGCTGCCCCTGGTGCTGTTTAGCGTGCGCTCTTTTACGATCTTTAGCGTATAATGATCCTGGTATTCTTTTCCATTGACAATCTGCAGATAAAACACCCGCCATAAAAGCACGGAAAAAAGCAGGATCATCACCGCTCCCACCACAGTGAGCCGGGATCTGAAAAACATCCGAAACATTTCTTTTATATTGTCAAACAAACTTACTTGCACTCCTTTTCTCGATAGCCTCAAGCCGCTGATTGATTTTTAAGATGATAACATACAAAAAAACCGTCATAACCATGGTATACACTAATTCAGGCAGCATTAAATGTAAAAAATAGTAGTTAAAGTGGTATCTGTTTCGCAAAAGAAATAGAATCAGGTAGATAAACATGTTGCAGGTGATGTCGCTTCCCGCGATAAGGAGCAGGGGCAGCTTGATATCCTCCGGGTAAAACAGCTTGCGGAACATGCCGTTGAAATACCCGATATACATATAAAGCAGCGAATAAAAACCGATGATTCCGCCGCTCCAGATATCTAACAGCAGGCCGCAGGAAAACCCGATGAACAGCCCCTCTTTCCTTCCCCGCATAAATCCGAAAGCTGAGACAACGATGATCAGCAGGTTCGGAGAAATGGATGCAAACCGGAGGGCGGAAAATACGGTTGTCTGCAGCAGATAGCATATGATGATAATGATGAAAACAACAATTTTTCTTCTCATAGAATGCTGATACCCCTACTCAATCCACCGTCTGTTTTTTGTTTAAAATCACAAGCACTTCCGCGATATGCTCAAAATCCACCGCAGGCGTGATGGTGCCTGATTTCGTGAGATTATTGGAATCCATCGCTAACGTGCTGATATAGCCGATCAGGATCCCCTGCTGGTACTGATCGGATACATAGGAAGTCACCACCGGATCGCCGACCGCCACCTCATGATCCTTGTCGTTTAAGTTGGAAAACTCAATGACCATGTTTTCGTTCATCTGCTGGAGGCTTCCGCTTACGATCAGATTGTCTGAGGTGGAAGTCACCATGCCGCTGACGCGCATGGTGTCATTGATGATGGCTGCCACTTTCGCGTAGTTTGGCCCGACGTCTGTCACGATCCCGACGAGACCGCTCCCCGCGATCACATTCATATCCGGCTCAATGCCGTCTTTTGTTCCCTTATCGATGGTGAAATCCGTAAACCAGTTTCCGCCGTCCTTTCCGATGACATTTGCCGCCACTTTATCATAACTGGGGTATTTTTGATCCAATTCCAAAAGCTCTCTTAAGTTTTCCAGCTCATATTGCTCCAGCTTTATGGTATTGAGCTCTGCGGTAAGGCTGTCTACCTGACGCTGTAACTCCTCGTTCTCCCGCATGACTTCGCCAAGGCGCTGCAGATGCTCCGCCTTATCCGCCACCCAGGAGCCGACAGAGTCGATCCCTTTCTGCATGGGAACAAATACATAGCCTGCAATCGTGTTCAACGGGCCTCCTGTAATATTGAACGTAAAACAGAGAAGGATCGATGCGATGCAGATTCCCGTCATGATCAGCAGTATGTATTTGGCAGGAAGCGTAAATTTCGGTTTTCGTTTCATGTTTTCCCCTAAATCAATATCTTACTTTTCATACTGAATGCTAAATGCTTGTACTTATTGTCGGTAACGATTTTGACCAATCCCCGCACCACGCATTCCTCCGGTTCCTCACAGGTATTGATATGGATGCCCGTAATCTGCCCGAACAGCTCTTCTAAATTGTGTATCTTAGAGCTGCCGCCGGTGATGTAGATCCCGGAATGAATGATGTCTTTTGCCAGCTCCGGCGGGGTTTTCTCCAGGATCATTTTGATGGAATTGCAGATATTGTTCAGATTGTCTTTGATCGCCTCATAGATGACCTCGCCGGACATCTCCATCTCGATGGGCAGTCCGCTTACCACGTCGCGCCCCACCACCACCATGGTGTCCTGATTGCCCGGTATGCCGGACCCCAAGCCCTCTTTCAGGCTCTGGGCCGTCTTTTGCCCGATGACAAGGTTATAGTTGCGCTTCACATGGGTGATGATGCTCTCGTCGATCTTATTTCCTCCAAAATGCAGCAGGTCGCTAAGGACCAATCCCCCCAGGGAGATCACAGAAATCTCCGTCGTATCCGCGCCGATATCCACCACCATGATCCCCGTAGGATCATTGACGTCAAGCCCAAGCCCCACGGCGTCCGCGATGGGTTTCTCGCAGAGAAGCACGCTTTTGGGCTTTAAAGACCTGCTCTTGTAAAACATGTCAAAAAATGCTTTCTTCTCCACATCCGTGATGCTTGTAGGCACTGCAACGATAAATTCAGCCCCCCTTAATTTCCCTTTCGCGTGGGATTCTAAAAAAAGCTGGAGCATAGACTGCAGATTGTTGAAATCCGCGATGACACCGCTGGTGACCGGAAAAGTGACGCTGATGGTTTCCGGCGCTTTTTCATACATAGCATAAGCAGCATTGCCATAAGCATAGATTTCATTTTTGTTGATCAGCGCAATGGTGTTTTTCTCGTTTAAAATCTTGTTTGTGGACTTGCAGTATACTTTCATATTGCAGGTGCCAAGGTCAATACCGTACACGTTATTTGTCATTGTTCTCTCCCTTTAGATTGTGGGCGCGATGATACCACAATCCGCTTTTTTTCTCGGTAACTGTAATAAGACCTGTCCCCGATAATGATATGGTCGGAAAGCAAGATCCCCATCAGCCTGCCGCACTGGGCAATCTGTTCTGTCACGATATCGTCCGCCCCGGAGGGTTCCGGCACCCCGCTGGGATGATTGTGGACCAGGATCAAATGCACCGCGTTGCAGGCTAAGGCTGCCCGGAAGATTTCCCGCGGAGATACGATGGAGGAATCAATGCTGCCTAAAGACAGCAGATGTTCCCCGATCAGACGGCATTTGCTGTCAAACATGCAGGCCATCAGGTGTTCCCTGCGCTCATGGCGCAGCTTTTCCATAAAATAGATGGCGACAGATTCCGGATGATCGAGACAGATCTCATTATGATATTTTGTTTCTGTAATTCTTTTTGAAAGTTCGGCAACGCATTTTAGCTGGATCGCCTTCACCTTTCCGATACCGCGTATTTTTGTCATCTCTTTATAAGAAATGTCATATAGATTTAGCAGATTGCGCTGCCCGGTATTCAACAAATGCCTGGCAACGTCCACGGATCTTGCTCCGCTTGTGCCGGATTTAATGATAACGGCTAACAGTTCCGCATCACTTAAAGAACCGGCGCCGTACTTTAGAAACTTTTCATAGGGTTTCTCCGAATCCGGCAGATCTTTGATTGTCATGGTTGATTTCATACGCGCTTCCTTTCTGCGGCTTTCCGCATCTCTCCCTGGAAACTGTACAAAAACCGTCACACGATGGCGATCGGGAAGCCGCGCGGAAAAACCGCGCCACTTCGGAATCAATGCATCATACCATATATTGTATCATAACGAGTCAAGGTTCACAAGTTTTCGTTCCTTAAGTTTTTGTAAAGATTTTAAAATCCCTGCTTTGGCGTGATGCCAGGTCAGTCCGCCCTGGAAATAAACGGCATAGGGAGGCTTCAGCGGGCCATCTGCCGACAGCTCGATGGAGGATCCCTGCACAAAGGCACCGGCTGCCATGATCACGTCACTGTCATATCCCGGCATGGCCCAGGGCTCCGGAACCACATAGCTGTCTACCGGGGCCGCCGCCTGGATCCCCTCGCAGAAAGCGATGAGGGCTTCGGGGTCGTGAAATGCGATCGACTGAATGATATCGTGGCGGCTCTCAGATGCTTTCGGAAAGACCTCAAATCCCAGTTTTTCGTAAATGCCCGCCGCAAAAAGCGCTCCTTTCAAGGCTCCGCTTACCACTGTGGGGCTTAAGAACAATCCCTGATAAAAAGATTGCATGACGCCTAAAGATGCGCCCACCTCTTTTCCAAGCCCCGGCGCGGTCAGACGGTATGCCGCATGTTCCACGCATTCTTTTTTCCCTGCGATATAACCTCCGATGGGCGCTAAGCCGCCGCCCGGATTTTTAATGAGGGATCCTGCGATCATATCCGCGCCTGCCTCTAACGGCTCTCTTTCTTCCACGAATTCCCCATAGCAGTTATCCACCATGCAGATGAGATCGGGTTTGATATTTTTCACGAATGAAATCAGTTCCCCGATCCGCGATACAGATAGCGTAGGTCTTGTGGCATACCCCTTCGAGCGCTGTATCGTCACAAGCTTCGTTTTGCTGCTGATGGCTTTTTTGATGCCGGCAAAATCAAAGCTCCCGTCCGGCAGCAGATCCACCTGGCGGTAAGTAATGCCATACTCCGCTAAAGAACCCTTTGACGGGCGGATGCCGATGACTTCCTCTAAGGTGTCATAGGGTTTTCCGACCGGGGATAAAAGCTCGTCCCCGGGGCGCAGGTTGGACATCAGCGCCAGCGCTAAGGCGTGAGTCCCGCAGGTGATCTGCGGCCGGACCAGCGCGTCTTCGCCTTTAAAGCAGGAAGCGTAAACTTTTTCTAGCGTGTCCCGCCCGAAATCATGATACCCGTATCCCGAAGACATATGAAAGCATTCGGCGCTCACCCTGTTCTCCTGCATTGCCTTAAGGACTTTCAGCTGGTTATACTCCGCCACGCGGTCGATCTCCGCAAACCGTTCGGTGAAATCCTCCTCTGTCTTTTGGCCAAACCGGTACACTTCTTTTGAAATGCCGAGCCTTTCGTACTGTTCTTCCATAACATTCATTGCTGGGTTTATTCCTTTCTGCTTATGATTCCTTTTTCTGTGAGAATAGGGAGGATCTCGGACAGGATCCGTTCCTCCTGATAGGCATATGCGCTCTTGTCAAGCCAGATGGCGTCCCGCTCTCTCTTAAACCAGGTGATCTGGCGCTTTGCAAAGCGGCGCGTCTCCCGCTTGATGATATAGACGGCCTCCTCTAAGGAACGCTCCCCTTCCAGGAAAGAGAGGATCTCTTTGTAGCCAAGCCCCTGCATGGAAACCATTTCCCGGCTGCATCCCATTTTCTTCAGGCGAGCCACCTCTTCCACAAGCCCCTGCTCCACCATGCGGTCCACCCGCCGGTCAATGCGCCGGTAGAGCTCTTCCCTCCGGTCGGTCAGCACGAAATAGGCAGAGAGATAGGGGGAAGATTTTTGTTTCTCCCGCCGGTTGTGCTCCGAAATCCGCTCTCCCGTAAGGCGGTGATATTCCAGCGCCCGAATGGTCCGTTTGATATTGTTGGCATGGATCGCCTCCGCGGAATCGGGATCTATGTCCCGCAGCATCTGGTGGAGCGCGCCGGCTCCCTGCTCTTCCGCGAGCGTTTCGAGTTCTTTCCGGTAGGCTTCGTCGCTCTCCTGCTCCGTGAAATCAATATCGCAGCGCAATGCCTGAATGTAAAATCCCGTTCCCCCCGTTAAAATGGGGATTTTTCCGGCGGCATAGATTTCCTCTAAATATTTTTTTGCCATTGCCGCAAAGCGCGCCACATGAAATTCCTCCCAAGGATCCAGTTCGCCGATCATATAGTGGGGGACGCCCTGCATCTCCTCCGGCATGATCTTTGCGGATCCGATATCCATATAGCGATATATCTGCATGGAGTCGGCGGAAATGACAGCGCCGTTTATGCGCTTTGCCAGTGCAACGGAGAGGGCGGTCTTCCCCACCGCAGTCGGACCCGCCAGTATCACCAATGGTTTCATTCCCCCAGCTCCTTTCCGTTCGTTTTTCCCTCATATGATCCGCTTGAATTTCTTTTCGATCTCATACCGGCTCATGGAAATGATGGTGGGCCTTCCATGAGGGCAGTGATAGGGGTTTTCCAAGCGCAGCAGCTCGTCAATGAGGTGCTCGATCTCCTGTCTGCTGATGCGCTGTCTGCCCTTGACCGCCGCCTTGCAGGACATGGATGCCACTTTTTCCATAATGAGGCTTGGCGAAGCCTTGCCGTTGATGGCGGCAAAATCATCCAGCATCTCGAGGAACATGGTTTTCATGTCAATGCCGGTGAAATCTGCCGGAATCGCCGTGATGGCATATTCCCTGCCGCCAAAGGGCTCCGCCTCATAGCCGAAGGCAGTGATTTCCTTCCGGTATGTTTCGAGGACCTCCGCTTCCGCCGGATTTAAGGTCAATATCACCGGAGGGCTTAGGGCCTGTGAGGAAAAAGCCTGGCTTTCCACCTTTTTCATGGTCTTTTCATAAAGGACTTTTTCATGGGCGGCATGCTGGTCGATGATAAAAAGCTTGTCCTCATATTGCACCAGCCAATAGGTGTCAAACAAAGAGCCGATGATCCGATGCTTTTTCCTTGCGCCCTCGGTGAGGAATCCCTCGGAGACGTCTTCTAACCGCTGCTGTTCGCAGAGGCTCTCCGCCATCTTTCCGGCTGTTCCTTCCCCCTCGCCGCGCTGCCGCAGAACCTCTGTTTCCCCGTAGGTGATGGTTTCCCGGACGGACTGCCCCGAAGCTGCCTCCCCTTGCTCTTCCCGAAAGCTTTGGGAGAGCAGCTGATCAAACACCGCCTGATTCTCCACCGCTTTCCGGCTTTGGTATTTCTGTTCGTAAGGACTGTCTTTTGCCGCTGTTTCCCGGAGTTTCTGCAGCCGCCGCTGCTCAAATGGCTCGGGGGCAGGAGCGGCGGGGGAAAGCTTCTTTTCCCGGGCATGGGGGAAGGCTTTTTGCTGCTTCTTTTCCTCATCCACCCCTACTTCCGGGATGAAGTCCCTGTGGGAGAGGATCTTGCGGACGCTGGAGAGCAGCGCCTGATAGACCTCCTCGTTCTTGGAAAAACGCACTTCCATTTTCGCCGGGTGGACATTGACATCCAGCAGATCGGTATCCATGGTAAGGTAGAGGACGCAGAAGGGGTACTGCCGCTGCATGAGGAAGCCTTTATAGGCATCCTCCATGGCTTTCGAGAGGAGCGGGCTTTTGATATAACGCCCGTTGATGAAATAATTCTCATAATTGCGGTTTCCTCTGGAGATCAGAGGCTTTCCGATGAATCCCCGGATTTTAAACAGCGCGCTCTCCTCCTCTATGGGCAGGAGCGCCGCTGTGATGTCCCTCCCGTAAATGTGGTAGATCACATCTTTCTCTTTGGAATTTCCTGCCGTATGCAGCCTCGTCTGTCCGCTGCAAATGAATTTAAAAGAGATTTCCGGGTGGGATAGGGCAAGGCGTTCCATCAGATCGCTGATATAATTGCCCTCCGTCTGCGGCGATTTTAAAAATTTCCGTCTCGCCGGGACATTGTAAAACAGATTCCTCACCAAAAAGGTGGTCCCCTCCGGCGCGCCGATCTCCTCGCAGGCGATCTCTTTCGACCCCTCTATGACATACCGGGTTCCCGTCAGCTCATCATAGGTTTTGGTGATGAGTTCCACCTGGGAAACGGCGGCTATGCTAGAGAGCGCCTCCCCGCGGAAGCCTAAGGAAGTGACGGAGAGCAGATCCTCCACCTGCTTGATCTTGCTGGTGGAATGCCGCAGGAAAGCGATGGCAGCCTGGGAATGGGGAATGCCGCAGCCGTTGTCCGTGATGCGGATAAGGGAGAGGCCGCCCTCTTTGATCTCTACCGTAATGGCTGTGGCTTTCGCGTCGATCGCGTTTTCCACTAACTCCTTTACTACGGAGGAGGGGCGTTCCACGACCTCTCCCGCCGCGATCTTATCAATGGTTTCCTGACTGAGTAATGTGATTTCCGGCATCCGTCTGCTCCTCTCTCTACCAGCGGTTTTTCACCTTGTTCTGCAATTCATATAATTTATTCAAAGCTTCGATGGGAGTCAAGTTTCCTACGTCCACATTGCGCAGCTCCTCAATGATAGCATCGTCTTTTACGGTATCAAACAGGGACATCTGGGTCAGATCCACTTCATCTAACGCCTCTTTTTTCTTCCTGCCCACGCTGCCATCTACCGCGATCCCTCTCGCCACAGCGGCAATGTCGTTGGCGATCAGCTGTTCTACGATTTCCTTTGCCCGCTCAATGACCGTGTTCGGCACGCCGGCGAGCTTCGCAACCTGGATCCCGTAGCTTTTATCCGCGCCGCCCTTGACGATTTTCCGCAGAAATACGATGTCATCGCCTTTTTCTTTCACCGCGATGCAGTAATTGTTGACATTGTTTAGCTTGCCCTCTAATTCGGTCAGCTCGTGGTAGTGGGTGGCAAAGAGGGTCTTTGCCCCAAGCAGCTTCGGGTTGCTGATATGCTCTACCACCGCCCACGCGATGCTAAGGCCGTCAAAGGTGCTGGTTCCTCTTCCGATCTCATCTAGGATCAGCAGGGAATGCGAGGTGGCATTGCGCAATATGTTCGCCACTTCCGTCATTTCCACCATGAAGGTACTCTGTCCGCTGGCAAGGTCGTCAGATGCGCCGACGCGGGTAAAAATGCGGTCCACGATCCCGATGTCTGCCGAAGATGCGGGGACGAAGCTGCCGATCTGAGCCATCAGCACGATCAGCGCCGTCTGGCGCATATAGGTGGATTTTCCCGCCATATTAGGTCCGGTGATGATGGAGATGCGGTGGCTGCCGTTGTCCAGGTAGGTGTCGTTTTCGATAAACAGATCGTTATCGATCATTTTCTCCACAACGGGATGGCGCCCTCCCTTGATGTCGATCACGCCGTTTTCGGTGATTTTCGGGCGGCAGTAATGATTTTGGTCTGCCGTCACCGCCAGGGAGGCAAAGACGTCTAATTTTGCGATCGCCTTGGCAGTGCGCTGGATCCGTATGACTTCCGCGGCGATCCGATCCCTCACCTCACAAAACAGCTCGTATTCTAAGTTGATCAATTTATCCTCCGCCCCTAGGATCATGTCCTCGAGCTCTTTTAATTCCGGCGTTATGTAGCGTTCCGCGTTGGCTAGCGTCTGTTTTCTCGTGAAGTAGTCCGGCACCAGGTTTTTGTAGGAATTAGTGACCTCTAAGTAATAGCCGAAAACCTTATTGTATTTGATCTTCAGATTTTTGATGCCCGTCTTTTCCCGCTCTTTTGCCTCAAGCTCCGCAATCCAGGTTTTCCCCTCCGTCTTTGCGCTGCGGTAGCTGTCCACCTCTTTGCTGTATCCGTCCTTTAAGATGCCGCCGTCCCGGACGGAGATAGGCGGGTCTTCCCCGATGGAGCGGTCAATGAGCTGATGGAGTTCTTCTAACGTATCCAGGTCAGAAAAAATCTCCCGGAGCTGTTCGCCGGAAAAATCCGCCAAAAGCGTTTTGATGTGCGGCAGCATCCCGATGGAATTTTTAAAGGAGATCAGATCCCTCGGATTGGCGGATAAGTAGGTCACCTTTGTCACCAGCCTCTCTAAATCATAGATGGGCGCAAGGTATTCGCGCAATTCATCCCTTGTGATGACATTTTCGTTTAATTCCCCGATGGCATCCTGCCGTTTTGTTATGGCATCCCTGTCGATCAGGGGCTGCTCCACATAGGAGCGCAGCATTCTTGCCCCCATGGCAGTTTTGGTCTTGTCTAACACCCAGAGGAGGGAGCCTCTCTTTTGCTTTTCCCGGAGGGTCTCCACCAGCTCTAAGTTCCTTCTGGTGGAGCTGTCGATCAGCATGTATTTCCCTGTGGAATAGGGACGTATGGCGGAAATGTGGCTCAGGGAGTTTTTCTGCGTCTCATACAGGTATCTTAACAGGGCGCCCGCCGCGATCACGCCGCAGTCGTAATCGGCCAGTCCAAGCCCCTCTAAGCTTTCGGCCTTAAAATGCTCCCTCAAGGCGCTTTTTGCCGTCTCATCGCTGAAATACCATGGCTCCAGCGCATAAATGGTGATGCCGAGCCGGTGTTCCAGATCGGATAAGTCCGCGCCGCTCATGTAAAAGCTCTCGTTGCAGATGATCTCTGCGGGGGCAGACTTATGGATCTCGTCCATGAGCTTCCTCTCGCTGTCCACTTCTGTCACAAAGTAATCCCCCGTGGAAACGTCCGCGAGGGAAATGCCATATCTGTCCCCTAGATAGGCGATGGACATGATGTAATTGTTTTTTCCCTCGTCTAACGCCTGTATGTCCATGTTGGTGCCCGGAGTGACAATGCGGATGACCTCCCGCTTTACGATCCCTTTGGCAAGCTTCGGGTCTTCTACCTGTTCGCAGATAGCGACTTTATGCCCCTTTGCCACAAGCTTGTTTAGATACCCCTCCAGAGCGTGGTGGGGAACGCCGCACATAGGAGCGCGCTCTTCCATCCCGCAGTTTTTTCCCGTCAGGGTCAGCTCTAGTTCCTTGGATGCTATGACGGCATCCTCAAAGAACATTTCATAGAAATCCCCCAGGCGGTAAAATAAAATGCAATCTTTGTATTCCTGTTTGGTCAGCAGATACTGCTGCATCATTGGCGTGTATTCCGGCATGTTTTTTCCTCAGCTTTTCTTTATTTTAAATGTTTAGAATGGCTTCCGCCGCTTTCAGCCCGTCCATGGCGGCGGACATGATCCCCCCGGCATAGCCCGCTCCCTCTCCGCAGGGATAAATCCCCCGGATATTTGATTCTAAGGATGCTCCCCGCCGGATGCGCACCGGCGAGGAAGTGCGGCTCTCGATCCCTGATAAAATGGCGTCCGTTCTGTCATAGGCGGGGATTTTGCGGGAGAACCGGTGCATCCCCTCTATAAATGCCTCCTCCAGTTCCCGGGGAAGCAGTCCCCGCAGGCTGCAGAGGGTGTGCGCTCCTTTCGTCTCGCTGCCGTAACTGCCATAAGAGGCGGAAGGGATATTTTTGCAGTAATCCCCGAAAAGCTGCTGGGGGATCTTCCCTTTTCCCAAGGCGTAAGCCCGCTCCTCTAAGGCTTCCTGAAACCGGACCCCGATCAGGGCATCGTCCGGCGCGCCGGGACAAAGCGACCGGAAGTCCTCCGGGGTCACGGAGACGATAATGGCGCTGTTGGCATTTTTCCCGTCTCGGGCGGCATAACTCATGCCGTTGACCGCCAGGCGCCCTTCCTCGGAGGAGGCGTTTACCACATAGCCCCCGGGACACATGCAAAAGGAATACACGCCGCGTCCGTTTGGAAGGTTTTCTGTCAGTTTATATGAGGCCGCCGGAAGCTCTCTCCCGGATGCTTTCCCATACTGCGCACGGCTGATTTCTGCCTGGGGATGCTCCACCCGAAAGCCTACCGCGAAAGGCTTTGCTTCCATTTCCAGTTTTCTGCCATGCAGCATGGCAAAGGTATCGCGCGCGCTGTGTCCGATGGCAAGGATCAGATGGCCTGTGTCTATCCGCTCTCCGGCGTCCGTCTTTATGCCGGCCAGCCTCCCCTCCGACAGGACGATATCCGCCATGCAGGTCTGAAAGCGGAATTCTGCGCCGCGCGCCTGCAGAAAGAGGCGCATGTTTTTTATGATGCCGGACAAAACGTCTGTTCCGATATGGGGCTTGTTCTCATAGAGGATCTCTTCCGGCGCGCCGAATTTCACGAACGTTTCCAATACAAAGCGATTTCTTCCGGAAGGATCCTTCACCAGCGTATTTAGCTTGCCATCGGAAAATGTTCCGGCGCCTCCCTCCCCAAACTGCACGTTGGAGGAAGTGTCAAGGACGCCCGTCTCCCAGAACTTCCCTACATCTCCGGCGCGCGCTTCTATCGGCTTCCCCCGCTCGACGATCAGGGGCGGCTGGCCCGCTAATGTCAGGGCATACGCGCAGAAGAGCCCTGCCGGCCCTGCCCCGGCTACCACCGGCGGATGAGCAAAGTGGGATTTCGGCTGTTTTTTTGCAAAAGAAGCTTCCGAAAAAATATAAGTCTTCGGATTGATTAACATAATATTTTTATGGTCAACTTTTTTGAAAATATGATCTTCCCTGTCAGTGACGACGTCTACCGAATAGACATAAAAAAGCTCCGGTTTCCTGCGGGCATCCATGGATTTTTTTACGATGCGGTATTCTTTTAACTCTTCCGGCGCGATCTTTAGTGCCTTCGCTATCTTTTGTTCCAGCTGCTCCTTCCCGTGACGGACGGGCAGTTTGATCTGATTGATTCTGATCATATGGGGAATGCCTTTCTTTTTGAGGAATGCTTTTCTTTTCGGGGATTGCTTTTCTTCCTTTGCCCGATGCCTTTGCTTCCGAGGAACGCTTCGCTTCCTTTGCCTGCAGTCTTTTTCAAAGATCCAAGGCCCTCTTTGCTGCGTGAAGGCCGGCGACATAACCGCTCGACCACGCCCACTGCAGATTGTATCCGCCGCAGACGCCGTCGATATCTATGACCTCGCCGGCAAAATAGGCTCCTGGCGCGAGTTTTGACATTAAGGTTTCATTTTCTATCTCATCGGTAGACACCCCTCCGGCGCAGACCTGCGCCTGCTCGAAACTCTTGCTGCCGGTAATGTCCACCCGCAGGCCTTTGATCCTCGCGCAGAGCGTTCTTATCTGCTCCCCGGTCACCTGTGCGGCCGGACGGTCCCTGCCAATCCCCGCTTCTTTTAAGAGGACGCCGCCAAGTTTTTTATGCAAAAGGCCAATGACTGCCTCGGATGCCGTCTTTCCATGGGCGTTCTCACGAAAACGCCGGAGCATCATGGCTTCCAGGCATTCCGTCTCCATGTCCGGCATGAAATCCAGCAGGGCATGTACTTTTTTGCGCTGCTTTAAGGCTTTTGCGGCATAGCGACTCAGCTGAAAAACAGGAATGCCGGAGATGCCGTACTCCGTCAGCTGCAGTTGTCCCCGCTCAAAGGCAGCCTGACGGTTTTCAATGTAGAGTTTTATCGAATTTTCTGCACGGATTCCTGCAAGCGCTTTAAAAAATGACTGTTTTCCCTGCAGCGGGACCAAAGCCGGAACAATCTCAACCAAATGGTGTCCAAGACCCTGTATGTAAGGAAAGGCGCTTCCATTGCTCCCCGTCTTGGGCGATGCCAGAAGCCCCGTGGCGAAAATCACTGTTTTTGCGCTGAAATCCTCTGTTTCCGCCGCAAGCAAAAATCCCTGCCCCTGTTTTTTTATGGCGCTTATCCTGCAGGATGTCTTCACTGGAATGCCAAGATGATCCAGCTCGAGGCGGAGGACATCAAGCACGGAGGATGCCTGTTCGCTGGCCGGATAATAATATCCGTTCTTTACCTTGGGATATATCCCAAGCTCTTCAAAGAAAGCCAGCGTATCCGCGAAACCGAACTGCCTGAAAACGGGTACAACAAATGCAGGGTTTTCTCCTCTGTAATATGAGACACCCTGCAGCGCGTTCGTATAATTGCATTTTCCATTGCCGGTGGCAAGGATTTTCTTGCCTATCCGGTCCATGTGTTCCACGATCATGGTCTCTGCCCCGGCTCTCGCAGCAGAAATCGCAGCGACAAGCCCGGCCGCCCCGCCGCCAATGACGGCAACATCTATCTGTTTCATAGGTTCATTCTAACACAAGAGCCTCCAAGATTCAACCGCCGGAAATGGTTCAGCTTGAATAACTCTCCAAAAAATCGTAAAGTTCCTGTTCATTGAGAAAATAAATCCCTTTTTCCAGCTGCTCCATCATTTTCTCTTCCAGATCGCTTACCCGTATGTTGGTTTCAAAATATTCCGTTTCCCTGTCTTTTTGATATACCACAAGAACGCCGTCACGCACAAAAATAACATAGGCATACTCTTCCGGCGCCGCCATGCTTTCCACAAGCTCCAGATCCTGTGCCTGCTCTGTTTCCGCTATGGCTTCCGGCTGTTCCTCCTGCGATTCCGCGGCATTCCTTTCCCGTGCCTGCCTGTTCGCGGCAATGCTTATGGTAATGCCTGCGACAGTAAAAACTGCCGCAAGCGCACAAATACAAATCGTCTTTTTCATGCTTCCTCGCTATCCGGCGGGAGAAAAATCCTGCCTGGCATTGTTTTTACGATAAGTATTTGCTTTTTTTCTTTTCTTATACCATTATTTCAGCAGATGGAGCTTTTTCGCCAGCGCTGCTGCGGCGCGTCCTTTGGGGAATTTTAAGAGATCCTGTTCATTTATCCCCTTCAACAGCAGCAGCAGGACCATGTAGACGATCACCGCAGCCGCCATGGCCAAAAGGGTTGCGGCCGTGTTGTTTCCGAACACAAGCATCCATAATTTGTATGACAGCCAGGCGGCGATCCCCATGCCCGCGGAAGCGACCGCGGGAACTATAAAGGTCTTTGCGATTTCCTGCCGGTAGCCGCTGTATCGGCGCAGGGATCGGGCATTTAAGACGCACATCAGCAGGCCGAACACGGAATTGGCGATGACGACCGCATAAATATTCAAGTCCAGGAAAAACATCAGCGCCGCTAATACGATCAAATGCAAGATCAATGCCGTCAGCGCATTTTTGATGGGTTCTTTCATCCGGCTGATCCCCTGCAGCAATCCATTAGAGAGCGTGGAGAGCGAGAAAAACAGGATAGCCGCGGATCCTGCCTGCAGCATTCTTGCGGCCAATACGCTAGAATCCCCCAGCAGCATCTGTAAAATGGGGGAGGCCAGGACGGCCATGCCCACCGCGGAGGGAAAGGCGATCAGCATGATAAAACGGGTTGCCATGCCCATCTGGCGTTTTGCCTCCGCCCGTTTCCCGTTCGCGTAGGCGGCAGTCAGCGCTGGCACGGAGGACGCCGCTAAGGCGGAGGCAATGGAGATCGGCACATTGATGAGGATCTGGTATTTCCCGGAATAAATGCCGCTCCAGCTGCCGTACTGCGCCTCTGTATATCCCTGGTATGCCGCGATGTGCTTATAAACGCCATCGTCGATCAGCGCGCTGCAGTTATAGATCGTGCTGCTTAAAAGTACCGGTACGATGGTGGCGACCAGCACTCTCATGATGGAGGCATAGGAATCCACCCGCATCCCCCGCTCTTTTTTTAAACGTTTCCGGAAGGATTTCATATAGGCGAGCAGCACGAAGATGCAGAACAGCAATGCCGCCAATGCGCCCATTCCAGTCCCAAGCGTGCCTCCGGCGGCTCCATACGCCGCGGCGTAATTTTCTTTATTGCCCAGCAGCGCACCCGCTTTCGCGCCCTCCTCCACCAGAACATAGGCGGCCCAGACGCTCACCACCGCATTGACGATCTGCTCTAAGACCTGCGAGACAGCGCTCGGCATCATCGTTCCAAGTCCCTGGAAAAAACCGCGCAAAACGCCTAGCACCGCTACGATCAACAGCACTGGTATCAGCACTCGGACCGCAAAAATGCTAAGAGGCGTCTTCATTAAGGTATCCGTGATAAAACCCGCGCCAAAATACAGCGTCGCTGCCGCTATGCTGCCGGACACCGTGCCAAAGAGCAGGGAGCATTTTAACACACGGTATGCATTTCTCTTGCGTCCCTGGGACATATTTGCGGATACCAGCTTAGAAACCGCCAGAGGCAGGCTGTAAGAGGAAATAATCAATAGGATATTGTAAATCCGAAAGGCAGTCCCATAATAATTATTTCCGGTATCTCCGATGATGTTTGTCAGGGGGATGCGGTAGATCAATCCGATGATCCTGCTGACGATGGATGCCACCGCCAGAATAGAGCCCTGCATCAGGAAATTGCTTCTGCTTTTCTTGTTCTGTTTACCCATGTAGCTAACCTCGATCTTTTGCTCTTAAAATGTTCATCTCATTTAAAATCTGACGCTGCTTTTCTTCCATCACAGCCGCTTCCTCCGGCGTCGCGTGGTCGTACCCGAATAAATGAAGCATGCTATGCACAAGCAGGAAGGCAAATTCCCGCCTCTTGCTGTGGCCGTAGCTTCGGGACTGCTCGCACACCTTATCGGCGGAAATGATGATGTCGCCCAGGAGGACCTCTCCTGTGTCAGGATTAAAATTGCCCCCATAATCTTCCTCTAAGCAGGAAAAGTCCCCTGCCGCCCCGTAAGAAACCATCGGAAAGGATAAAACATCCGTGGGCCGGTCCATCTGGCGGTACTGCCTGTTGATCTCGCGGATCCCCCGGTTGTCCGTCAGAGTCAGGTTTACCTCCGCCTCATAGGGAAATGCCTCATGGGAAATCGTATAATCCACCACTTCTTCCGCCAGTTTCCTCCAGTCAAAAGGAAGATCAGCTTCCGTTTCCGTTTCGATATAAAGACTCATATCCGCTCTCTTTCACCTCTGTCTTGTCCGCTGCCTCTTTCTGGAAGAAGCATTTTTCCAGGAAGCGTGTTTCCTGGAAACATTTTTCCTGGAAATATCTTTCCTGGAAACACTGCTCCTTTCCGCCCTGCCGGATCTGGCTTTCTGTTCCCGTGTCTCGTAGTCTTCGTAGGCCTTTACGATTTCCTGCACCAGCGGATGGCGCACGACGTCCTGGCTTGTCAGCTCGCAAAATCCGATCGCCTCTACTTTTTCCAGCACCTTCAGCGCTACGTCAAGGCCGGAGACGCTGCCCGGCGCTAAATCCTTCTGCGTGGCATCTCCGGTGATGACGGCCTTAGAGCCGAAGCCGATGCGGGTCAAAAACATCTTCATCTGCGCCGGCGTGGTGTTTTGCGCCTCATCCAAGATGATAAAGGCGTTGTCTAAGGTGCGCCCCCTCATATAAGCGAGGGGCGCCACTTCGATAAGGCCCTTTTCCACGTTTTTCTGGTAACTCTCCGCCCCCATGATCTGGTAGAGGGCATCGTAGAGCGGCCGTAAATAAGGGTCTACTTTGCTCTGTAAATCCCCGGGCAGAAATCCCAGCTTTTCGCCCGCCTCTATGGCAGGGCGGGTCAGGATGATCCGCCCCACTTCTTCCTTTTTGAAAGCGGTGACGGCCATTGCCATGGCAAGATACGTTTTTCCTGTGCCTGCCGGCCCCATGCCGAAAACAATCATGTTTTTCCGGATGGCATCCACATAATGCTTTTGCCCCAGGGTCTTTGGCTTTACCGGCTTGCCGTTTACGGTGTGGCAGATGCAGTCCCTGTCAATTTCGATGAGAGCCGTCTCTTTTTCTTCCTCGGACAGCGCCAGGGCGTAATTGACCGTCTGCTCCGTAATGAGATTTCCCCGCTTTGATAATTCTATCAACTGTAAAAATACGTCGGAGGCCCGTTTGATCTGCGTCCCGCTTCCGAGGATTTTAATGCTCTCGTTCCTAAGAACCACGGTTACCTGGAGCGTCCGTTCGATTTTTTTGATGTAAGCGTCAAACTGGCCAAAGACATTTGCCATATGGTCAGATGGAATATTTAATGATAGTTCAGTCAGACTCATCCGTCGCTTGCCTTTCTTCCCTCGTGATCTCTGAAATCTCTGTGGGGGCGTAGGATACAATGCTTTCCTCCGCAGTGATGGCGCCCTTTGCCACATAACTCTGTTTCGCTTTTACTATCATAACATTTTTTTCAAGAATGTGAATACCTTTTTCTTCCAAACCGGCAATATAATGTTCAAGATTTTTTGCGGCCAGCGCTTTGGCCTCCTTTTCCGTGTAGCTTTTCTCCGCCATCTCATACCCCTGGAATCTCTGCCTGACAAGGAAAATAGGAAGATAAAAATTATCGGTAAAGTGGAACTGCTCTTCCTCCGTCACAACTTCATAGACCGAATCCTTATTGCGGCGGAAAAAAGGATTTTTCAGGGTAAACTGGAAAATCTTTAATTGATAGTCTGTTTTTTGTTCCCCTGTATAGATTTTATCCTGATAAGTGATGTTTACCACGTCTCTGTAAGGGTAAGTCACTTCCGCTAAAATGTCCGCATCGGCGCTATGGTACAGATATTGGGAAACCTCCCCGTTGTCATCAGAGATCTCCAGCTGTCCGCTGACTAAGGCCTCTCCTTTTTTCACCTCTGCCCCCACGCTCACCTGGGGCGTTCCGCTGCGGGTGACCATTTCCCTGATGAACCCATCCTTGGCTGCCACAATATCATATATCGTATCATCGTCCTGCTGGTATTCTTCCTCCGGCAGCAGGTTTTCCTGGATATCCACGGTCATCTTCGTCCCGTAGATTTTAATGGACGTCCATATGACCTCGCTGTATCTGCTCCGCAGGTCTTCTTCCAGGGCGGCACAATCGATCTTTTTGATCTTTGCGCCGAACGCCGCCTCCTCTTCCGCCAGGAAATCCAGAATGACCTCCTCGGAGAGGTAGGAGTTGCCGTTTACCTCAATGTTCCACACATAGCCTGACAGCAGATAGAGGAGCATGGCGGACAGGGCGAGGCCAAAGCAGAATACTTTCCGCTTGCGATAATGGTAGATTCCGAAGGGAAGCCCTGTTCTCTCTAAGATTTTTATCTTTGTCCGTGTTTTTTTCAAGACAGGTTTTAATTCCCGGAATCCCCTTACGCTGATGCAGAACTCGTACCCATCCTCACAGGGTTTTAAGTTCCAGATCAAAATGTCACGGTTACTGCACAAATTCAGGAAACGTTCCGGCGCATATCCGGTGAGGCGGACACGCACATATCCCTGAAAGTATTTCATCATCGAAAGCAGCATAGGCTAGTTCTCGTATTGTATCGTGTCTATAAAGCCTGTGATTTTCATTTCCTCATTGGTGTAATAGTCAATGGCAAGATGTGAGCCGGAAATCAGTATCCTGCAGTTTTTCGCCTGAACTTTGATAAAGGAATCCTCATATTCCAGGATTCCTTTATAGTTTGATATCAGAAGCTCCCGCCTGCCGGTGACAGTCACGATTGCGGCCCCAAGCATCAGGTCTTTCGGGAGTTCTAAGCTGTTCACTAATTTTTCTTTGCTATTTCTTTTCATATATAACTATATGAATTTTACGGAAATCTTATTCATGCAAACTGCGGTTTGGCAACCCCGCCTTTGACATGCTAGGGGGCGATATAGCCCCGTACAACCGGCGGCTTTTCCAGTTCCTCGGGAAAAATCCCGTAGGCGGAGCTTATTTTTTTTGCCGCAGACTCCATCTTCTCTTTGTCTCTTCCATAAATGACGGCAAGCACGTCTCCTTTTTTCACGGGATCTGCTATTTTTTTTCTTAAAATGATCCCGGCCGAATGGTCGATCTTGCTCTCTTTCGTCTCCCTGCCGCCCCCTAGCGCCATGCAGGCAGTCCCGATCTGCTCCGCGTAAATCCGGTGTACCATCCCCTCTTTTTCCGCGATGACCTCCCTTTGGTATGGCGCCTTTGGAAACAAAGAGGTGTCGTAGACATAGGCCGGATCGCCTCCCTGGGCTTTTACAAATTCCGCGAGCTTTGCCAAAGCAGATCCATCGTCTATGGCAGACTGCATCTTTGTTTCTGCTTCCGCCTGAGTGGAAGCGCAGCCTGCAAGCTGCAGCATCTGGGCGCCTAAGGCAAAGACGACTTCTTTCAAGTCACCCGGTCCCTCTCCCTTCAGTGTCTCGATGGCTTCTATCACCTCCAGGGAATTGCCCACCGCAAACCCCAGAGGCTGATCCATGTCGGTGATGACAGCGGCAGTCTTTTTTCCTGCCATAGTCCCGATGGAAACCATCGCTTCCGCTAACGCCGCGGAATCCTCGTAGGTTTTCATGAAAGCTCCGTTTCCGGTCTTTACATCCAAAACAATGGCGTCGCTGCCGGAGGCCAGCTTCTTGCTCATGATGGAGCTGGCGATCAGAGACATCTGATCTACGGTCGCCGTCACATCCCGGAGGGCGTAGAGTTTTTTGTCCGCAGGGGCAAGGTCTGCCGTCTGCCCGGAAATGGCAATGCCGATCTCATTCACATTTCGGATGAAGGTTTCTCTGGTCATCTCTGTAGTAAATCCGGGAATGCTTTCTAATTTGTCAATGGTCCCACCCGTATGTCCCAGTCCCCGTCCCGACATTTTTGCCACAGGGACGCCGAGCGCCGCCACGATGGGAAGGAGAACTAACGACGTCTTATCGCCGACGCCTCCGGTACTGTGCTTATCTACTTTTATGCCGGAAATCCCGCTCAGATCGATCACTTCCCCGCTGTCGCGCATGGCAAGCGTCAGATCCACGGTCTCCTGCCTGCTCATGCCCTGAAAGCAGATCGCCATGGTCATGGCTGACATCTGATAATCCGGTATGCTTCCATTGGTGAATCCCTCTATCATAAGATAAATTTCTTCCCTCGAAAGTTCCCCTCCCAGTTTCTTTTTCTCGATCAGATCGTACATCCGCATCCTGTCATCCCTCCTCGTATAATAAGTTTGTAGCCAAGAAAAATCCGGTTTATTTCTCCACCCCGTTCTTTTTGCAGATATCGTTGAGGCAGCATTTGCCGCAGTAAGGCTTTGTCCTCGCCGTGCAGACATCCCTTCCATGGTATACCAGGCGGTGGCAGAAATCGCTGCCCTCCTCTCCAGGGATGATCTTCCACAGGGCCATTTCCACTTTTTTCGGCTCTTTGATGCCATCTACTAACCCGATGCGGTTCGTCAGGCGGATGCAGTGCGTATCGGTCACAATGGCAGGCTTGCCAAAGACATCTCCCATGATCAGGTTCGCGCTTTTCCTCCCCACTCCCGGCAGCTTTAGCAGGGCGTCAAAGTCGTCCGGGACGCTGCCGCCATATTCCTCTTTCAAGATCTTCATGCAGGCGCTGATATCCCGGGCTTTGCTTTTTCCTAAGCCGCAGGGGCGGACGATTTCTTCAATCTCTTCCTCGGGAGCGGCAGCTAAGGCTTCCACATCCGGAAATGTTTCATAGAGCTTTTCTGCTACCACATTGACCCTGGCGTCGGTACACTGGGCGGCAAGACGGACGCTGACAAGCAGTTTCCATGCCTGGTCATAGTCCAGGGTACAGCCCGCATCCGGGTAAGCTTCCTTCAGCCGCGCGATCACTTCCGTGGCCCGTTGTTTTTTTGTCATAAGCAGTTCCTCTTTCTTTCCTGTGTGTTTCTGACTTTCCTGTGCGTCTCTGACTTTGCTGTGCGTTTCTGGATCATGGTGGGCCTGTCCGCTCCATGATCTCCGGTGCAATAACTCTCCTGCAGGTATTTTTCACCGGACTGTCTTTATTTGTGGTAGGGCTCGCCATTCATGATCCGGTAGCTTCTGTAGATCTGCTCCAACAAAATCACCCGCATCAGCTGGTGGGGAAAGGTCATTTTAGAAAAGCTCAGCTTCATATCCGCCTTTTCCAGCAGCTTATCTGCCATCCCCAAAGAGCCTCCGATCAGAAAAATGATATGGCTGACGCCGGAAATCCCAAGGCGTTCTATGGTTTCAGACAATGCCTCAGAATCCAGCTCTCTGCCGTCAATGGCAAGGGCGCAGACAAAGGCTCCCTCCGTCAGGGATTTTTCCAGCCGCGACAGCAGTTTCTCCGCCTCCCGTTCTTTTATCTGATGCTCTCTCCGGCCGCTGGCGGAATCCGGCGTCTTTTCGTCCGGCACTTCCATGACCTCTAATCTGCAGTAACGGCTCAGACGCTTCTCGTACTCAGCAACCGCCTCACGGTAGAATGGCTCTTTGATTTTCCCTACACAGGCTATGGTAATCTTCAAGTGATCCTCCACATGCTTTCATGCTCTTTTCAGCTACAATAGGCTACAATCAGCCACATAAGCCACAATAAGCTACAATAAGCTACAATGAGCTGCAATAAGCTACAATGAGCTGCAATAGAAATCAGCTTATTCTAACAGAGTTTCCTGACGAAATCAACAGGAAATCTCTTTCCTGAAAATCCCCTTGCAACCCTCTGGCGCATCGCCTATAATCTTATTGTAACCGCATAACTGTCTTTCTGTAAATAGTTTGTTTTGCAGCACGATATGGAAAAGAGGTGCTTTGATGTCTTATTCTGATCCTGAAACAGGAAAACCGCTCCATGCCTATGTATCGAAGAAAAAGAAAGCCGCAGATCTTGCGTCCACGGCATATGCGTTCACTCTGGTGGGCATAGCCGGCATCCTTTTTTTGATACTGTTCGCCGCTGGAGCGCTGCCCTTTGCAGTCCCTGTCCATATGAAAATCCTGGCTTCCGCCGTGATGGGGACGATGTTCCTTTCTTTTCTGATCATAGGCATCCGTTCGTTTCTGGGAATAAAATCCCTCGCCGCAGATGCGGAGAAAGAAGAGCGGGAGTTTGCAGAAATCACAGATTGGTTCCGCAGTGCGTATCCCAGAGAAAGATTGGAGGGGGAAGCAGCAGAGGAAACAGACGAGGGCCAGCGGTATTTCTCGAGGTATGAAAAAATGCAGGCTCTTATTTCAGAAAAATATGAACATTTAGAGGAAAGCTTTTTAGATCACATCATTGAGGCACTCTACGAAGAATATTATCACGAAGATTCTTAGCATGAGGGTTTTTAGCATGAAGATTTTTATCACGAAAAATATTAGCATAAAGATTCTCAGCATGAAGCTTCTTATCGCGAAGATTTTTATCGCGGAGATTCTTATCGCGGAAATTCTTAAAGAGCGTTTCATCCGGCAAAAAGACCAGGGATCTCATAGTCCCCGGTCTTTTTTGCCGTTTTCCTGGCATCCGCGCTGCTCAGGAAACAGCTGCTCAATGATTGCCGAATAAAGGAGTGGACAGATACCGGTCGCCGGAATCCGGAAGGATCACCACGATCACTTTTCCCTTATTTTCTTCTCTTGCCGCTAAAATGCCTGCCGCTTTTAAGGCAGCCCCGGAAGAAATGCCCACCAAAGCGCCCTCGCTTACCGCAAAAGCTCTTCCTTCCGCAAAAGCATCTTCGTTTTCCACCGCAATGACTTCATCGTAAATCTTGGTGTCTAAGATTTCCGGCACAAATCCGGCGCCGATCCCCTGGATTTTATGCGCGCCCGCCGTTCCTTTGGAGAGCACGGGACTGCCGGCAGGTTCTACCGCCACGATCTTGATGTCGGGATTCTTTTCCTTTAAATACGCGCCGGCGCCTGTGATGCTGCCTCCTGTGCCGACGCCCGCTACAAAGATATCAACCTTTCCATCTGCCTGCTCCCAGATCTCAGGACCTGTCGTCGCCTTATGCACCGCAGGATTCGCAGGATTTACGAATTGCCCGAGGATAACGGATCCGGGGATGGATTCCTTTAATTCCTCCGCCTTAGCGATCGCCCCTTTCATGCCCTTTGCGCCTTCTGTAAGCACCAGCTCCGCGCCATAGGCTTTCAGGAGGTTTCTTCTCTCTACGCTCATCGTCTCCGGCAGGGTGAGAATGGCCTTATATCCCTTTGCCGCCGCTACCGCCGCAAGGCCAATGCCTGTATTTCCGCTGGTCGGCTCGATGATCGTCGCGCCCTCCTTGAGGATCCCTTTCTGTTCCGCGTCTTCGATCATGGCAAGAGCGATCCTGTCTTTCACAGAACCTGCCGGATTGAAATACTCTAACTTCGCGAGAATGGTTACATCGCTGATCCCGGCCTTTTTGGCATACCGGTTTAATTTTACTAACGGTGTGTTTCCAACTAACTCTAAGATGCTTTCTTTCACTTGGCTCATGATATGCCCTCCTCAAATTCATACTTTTTCTATAGGAATTATAGATTTACTATGGATTATATACGTTTCTTTGTTCCCTGTCAATAGTTCTTTTTATCTTTAATCTGTTTTGGAATCTGGCAGAATAGCAAAGACACTGGCTCATGCCAGCGCCTTCTGAGAAGGGGGCATAACACGGAAGAATGCTGATGATAACGACATTCTGTAATTTCCTGTAATCGATATTGGCGGATCAAAGCTGGGTATCAATCATGCCATGGCAATAGCGCACCGTGGGTTCTATGCCATAGATATCCGGCAAAATGCTGGCATCCGCCGTATCTTTCAATAAAAGCTCCCCATCTGAAATATCCTCTATATAGGCGTCCATCCAGATTCCGTGCCTGTCGGTTCATCTCCTGAAACAGAAAATCATCAAGCAAATTCAGTTCCGAGAGGGGACGGCGCGGATGTCCGGGGAATAGGTCGGTTTTGTTTTTCATAGGCAAAAGCCTCCTTTGGCAGACGGCTGAAAACCAAGCGCGATAGCTTGTCTTCCAACGGATTTTATTTGTTTTGCAATTTGTGGCGAAGCGTCACAGATATGGTCTGATCGCAGAGCAGAACCGGATATCCTGCCCGCAAGCAAAAAAGCGCTTGCTTATAAAAACCATAAAATGGAACAGCAAGCGCCGCGGCCTTTTTTAGAACTTCCCAAGCATCATGGCAGGTAAATGAAATTACTCCGGTAAATCCCGCTGCGCAGGCCGGTATCATTGTTTACCACCAGCACAGACAGCACCTGATTCCCGACGGGCACCAGAATCGGCTCGGTATATGGTTCAGAATCTTCCGTCGGGTCAGTGCCATCCCAGGTGTAGTAAATGCTGCAGTTTTCCTCCGCCGTGATGGTGACATAGGTCTCCCCCCATATCTCACCGCCGTCCGGCGTGACCGCGGGATAGCCTGGCGGCTTTATCTCCACGAAATAATGCTCCTCCACAATCTCGCTGCTGATCCCTTTACCGTTCCTGCAGGCAGCCTTGATCTGATAATTTCCCGTATCGCTGAAGGCAATCTCTTCGTCCCGGTAGAGGATGCCGCTGCCGGAATCCGGATCCGTGCCGTCCAGCGTGTAGTAGATATCCTCTCCTTTCAGAGAAAACAGCGTTACAGTCAAAGCTTCCTCGTAAGTTCCGCCCAAGGGGGAAATGATAGGCTGCGTTACCAGATACGGCTGGAAAAGCTCTAGGATTTCCGGTTCTTCCACTTCATCCGCCAGTGCCAGAATGTTCTCATATTCCTGTTTTTCTTCATAAATGGAGATCAGCTTCTCATAGGCCTCCCGGTTTGATGCGTCTAGCTTGATAAGCTCCATGTAAAGCACTAATGCGGCATCGTAGTTTTTCTGTCTCAGATAGATGTCCGCCAAAGACATCCGCGCTTCCTGATCCTCCTGGCGGATTGACAAAGCCCTGTGGTAAAAGCCTAACGCATTGTCATAATTTCCCAATGCCTCCTCTTCCCGTGCCATCTTCATCTGATATTCATAAGAATTGGCGTTCTGTCTGTCTACATAATATTTTATGCCGATCCCAGCCGCCGCCCCAAGGACAGCCAAAATGCCAAGAACCACCATGCCCGCATGGAATCTGCGGCTGTTCTTTGCTTTCCTTGCCTGTGACGCAGCTCTGCCTTTGGCCTGTTTCGGCCTGTCTTCTTCTTTCAGCAGAGAATGCAGATACTCATCTTCCAGCAGATTGGAATCCGGAAGGATCTGTAACTCATATCCGCAAACAGGGCAATAAAGATGTCCCTGCTTTAGTTCCGCCCCGCACCTCGCACACTTCATCATGAAACCTCTCCCGTTATCTCATCATAGACTCCACACAATTATGCATCAGCATTGCAATCGTCATAGGCCCCACGCCGCCGGGAACAGGCGTGATGGCGGAAGCGCGCTCCGCCGCATCTTCATAATCCACATCGCCGCAAAGCCTCGTTATGGTCTTTCCCTCCGCTGGCTGCTCTTCCCGATGGATGCCGACATCTATCACGACCGCTCCCTCTTTCACATAGTCCGCGGTGATAAAGCGCGGTTTTCCGATCGCAACGATCAGGATATCGGCCTGCCTGCAGATCCCCTTTAAATCCTTTGTTTTAGAATGCGCGATCGTCACGGTGGCATTCTCCCGCAGCATCAAAAGCGCCATGGGCTTCCCGACAATGTTGCTCCTTCCGACCACCACACAGTTCTTTCCCTCCACAGGGATGCGCGAACGCTTTAACAGCTGGATGATCCCGGCGGGCGTACAGGAGATGAAACCGTCTCCTCCGGTGACTAAATTGCCGACGTTTTCCGGGTGAAATCCGTCCACATCCTTGTCAGGCGAAATCGTTTTTATGATCTTCTCCTCATCAATGTGCTTTGGCACCGGAAGCTGCACTAAGATCCCGTTTACTGAGCCGTCATCGTTTAATTTTCGGATCAGGGATAAGAGTTCCTCCTCTGTCGTCTCCTCCGGCAATTCGTAAGAAAGAGAATGGAGTCCTATATACTCACAGGCTTTTTTCTTATTGCTGACATAAACGCTAGAGGCCGGGTCTGTTCCCACCTGAATGACAGCAAGCGTTCCCTCAATGCCCTTTTTCCTTAAAACCGCCACTTTTTCTTTCAATTCCTCTTTGATTTCCTGTGAAATCCTCTTTCCATCGATTATCTGCGGCATCTCTTTCTCCTTTCCATTGTCTCCAGAATAAACGATTCCAAAATAATTATTTCCAGAATAAGCGTTTCCAGAATAAGTGTTTCCAGAATAAACGATTCCAAAATAAATGTTTCCAGAATAAGTGTTTTCAAAATAAATATTCTCAGAATAAATGCTTGCAGAGCCAGGCCGCGCCATCGGCCATGTCGGAACTGCTGCTAAAATAAGCCTGTGATGACGCCCGCGCCATCCACATCGATGCGATAAGCGGCGGGGTCTTTGGGCAGCCCCGGCATGGTGGTGATGGCTCCGGTCACTGCCACGACAAATTCCGCTCCGGCAGAGACATAGGCTTCTCTGACATTGACCGTAAAGCCCGCGGGCCTCCCCAGCTTTGCCTCGTCGTCAGACAGGGAATACTGGGTCTTTGCCATGCACACCGGATAATGGGACATGCCCATATCTGCGATGCGCTTTAATTCTTTCGCGGCTGCAGGCGCGTAGGAAACACCGTCTGCTCCATAAATTTCTTTTGCGATGGCCTCTATTTTTTCTTCTAAAGAGAGATTGTCCGCGTAAAGCGGCGCAAACCCGCTCTCCTTTTGCCCGATCGTCTCTAAGACTTTCTCCGCTAAGGCGATGCCGCCCGCGCCGCCTTTCTCCCAGACCTCAGAGAGCGCAAATTCACAGTCCCGCTCCCGGCAGAACCGCTCTACATAATCCGTTTCCGCCCGGGTGTCCGTGACAAAGGAATTGAGAGCCACCACCACAGGCACATGGTATTTCTGTAAATTTTCAATGTGTTTTTCCAGATTCACGATCCCTTTTTTCAGAGCCTCCAGATCCTCAGTCCCCAGGTCTTCTTTTTTCACGCCTCCATTGTATTTTAACGCGCGGATCGTTGCCACTAATACGACAGCATCCGGTCGGAATCCGGCTTTCCGGCACTTGATGTCAAAGAATTTCTCCGCCCCGAGATCCGCGCCGAAGCCGGCCTCTGTAATGACATAATCCGCTAGCTTCAATGCCGCCCTCGTGGCGCGGACACTGTTGCACCCGTGCGCGATATTCGCAAAGGGCCCGCCGTGGACGATCGCGGGCGTATGCTCCAGAGTCTGGATCAGGTTTGGCTTCATGGCATCCTTTAGCAGAGCTGCCATCGCGCCCGTTGCCCTTAAGTCAGAGGCAGTCACGGGCTTCCCTTGAAAGCTGTATGCCACAATGATATTTCCAAGGCGGCGCTTCAGATCCTCCCCATCTTCTGCGAGGCAGAGAATGGCCATGATTTCGGAAGCCACGGTGATCACAAAATGATCCTCTCTTACCATGCCGTCTGTTTTTCTGCCCATTCCCACTACGATATTGCGGAGGACGCGGTCATTCATATCCATGCAGCGTTTCCAGACGACCTGCCGCGGGTCGATGCCAAGCTCATTTCCCTGCTGGATATGGTTGTCCAGAAGGGCCGCCAGAAGATTATTTGCTGCCGTGATGGCATGGAAATCGCCCGTAAAATGCAGATTCAGATCCTCCATCGGCACCAACTGGGCATAACCCCCTCCGGCGGCGCCGCCTTTGATCCCGAAGCAGGGGCCTAAGGACGGCTCGCGCAGCGCGATAACCGCTTTTTTCCCCAATTTGCCGAAAGCCTGTCCCAAGCCTACGCTCGTGGTGGTCTTTCCCTCCCCGGCGGGAGTGGGATTGATGGCTGTTACTAAAATCAGCTTTCCGTCAGGGCGGTGTTCCACCCGTTTCATCAGTTCCTCGGAAAGCTTCGCCTTATATGTTCCGTAAAGCTCTAATTCTTCCTCCCGGATGCCCAATGCTTCTGCCACTTCACGGACAGGCAGCATCACTGCCTCCTGCGCAATTTGAATATCTGTTTTCATAAATGACCTCCATTCATAAATGACCTCCATCCATACGGCATGACGGAAGCGGCCGCGCCATCCGGCGGTTTTTAAAGCTCCTCTTCCTCGTATTGCGCAAACTGCTCCAAGGACATGAGGACGCGCCTCGGCTTCGTCCCCTCCTCCGGCCCTACGATCCCTGCTTCCTCTAACTGGCTCATGATCCTTGCCGCGCGGTTGAAGCCGATTTTAAAGCGGCGCTGCAGCATGCCGATAGAGCCTTTCTCTTTCTCAATGAGCAGTTTTGCCGCCTCTGAAAAATAGGGATCCCTCTCGTCTCCGCCTGGGACAGGATCCATGCCTCCCGCGCCGCCGGGATCCACGCTGTTCATATGCGCTTCCACCGAAGCGTTGTAAGACACCTGCCCGTTTTGTTCTTTGATGTAATCCACCACATCAGAAACCTCTTTGTCGGATACAAAAGCCCCCTGTACCCGGATGGGCTTTGGGATGCCCTGCGGATAAAAGAGCATATCCCCTTTTCCGAGAAGCTTTTCCGCTCCCACCGTGTCCAAAATCGTCCGGGAATCAACGCCGGACGTCACGGCAAAGGCGATGCGGCTCGGCATATTCGCTTTGATCAATCCTGTGATGACGTTCACGGACGGACGCTGGGTGGCGATGATCAGATGGATCCCCGCCGCCCGGGCCAGCTGTGCCAGGCGGCAGATGGCATCTTCCACGTCGCTCGGCGCTACCATCATAAGATCCGCCAGCTCGTCTACAATGATGACGATCTGCGGCAGTTTTTCCGGTTTCGCTTCCCCCTCCGCCTCCGGCAGGCTCTCGATTTTCGCGTTGTAGCCCTTCAGATCCCTCACGCCGGCCGCGGAAAACTTATCGTAGCGTTCCATCATTTCCGCCACCGCCCAATGCAATGCTCCGGCCGCCTTTTTGGGGTCTGTCACAACAGGGATCATCAGATGGGGAATGCCGTTATAGACGCTGAGCTCTACCACTTTCGGATCCACCATGATCAGCTTCACATCCTTTGGATCCGCCTTGTAGAGGATGCTCATGATAATGGTATTGATGCAGACGGACTTGCCGGAACCGGTAGATCCGGCGATCAAAAGGTGCGGCATCTTCGCAATGTCCGCCACCGTCACTTTTCCTCCGATATCCTTTCCCACACAGAAAGAAATCTTGGAATCATGCGACTGAAACTCTTCTGATTCCACTAATTCACGGAAAGACACCATGACATTTTCCCGATTGGGAACCTCGATCCCGATGGCTGCTTTCCCCGGGATCGGAGCCTCGATGCGGATATCCGCCGCTGCCAGATTCAGCTTGATGTCATCTGCCAGATTCACGATTTTGCTGACCTTTACCCCCATCTCGGGCTGTAATTCATATCTGGTAACGGTGGGGCCGCAGCTGATATTCGTGATGGTAACGTTTACCCCGAAATTTTTCAGGGTCTGCTGCAGCTTGGATGCCGTCTCCTGCAGCTGTTTTTTGGAATCGCCTGCCTGACGCCTGCTTTTCTTCAGCAAGTCGATGGGCGGATACTGGTATTCCCGCGGCTCCCTGGGGGCTTCCCCCGCCTCCCGCGGCGGTACGGCGGCACCGCTTTCTCCCGTGCCATGTGCCGGTTCCCCTCTTCGCGCCGCAGCCTGTGTCCGGAATCCAGCATCGCTTTCTTCTGTTTTATGTACGGATCCCCCAGGGAAAAGCTCCTCCATCTCTGGCTTTTCCTCCTCCGGTTCCGGCTCGGCAAAGGAGTCCAGCAGTTCCCTGGAAAACGCCGGCGGTTCTTCTTTTGCTCCTGCGCTGTTTCTGGCGGTCAGCGTGACCCGTTTTTCCTCTTTCACATCCGGCAGGTCCACCTCGCTCTCCATGTGGAGCTCGCTCACCTCCTCCGAATCGTCCCGCGCTTCCCGGGGGAGGATCCTGGTATCCATGGCGACCCCCTCCACCTTGCGGTCCATCCGGCGCATCTCCCGCTCCTCCCTGCGCTGCTCGGCACGCTCCCGGTAACGCTCATTGCTCACCTTTGCGGTTTCATAAACCTTTTTTCCTCCCTTTTGCATCCCGCGCAGCGCGGAACGCTCGGTGATCAGCACCAGAGAAATGATCAAAAGGATGACCGTGATCACATAAGCGCCAGCCATCCCGAAATTCGGATATAACAGGCCGGCAAAAAATCCTCCTATCAGACCGCCTCCGAACTTTGTCTCATAACTGTAGCGGTAAGACTCCAGAGCGGTTTTCCCCCCGTCCCCATGCACAATGAGTTCAACAAGCGTGCATAGAAAGGTGACGAAGAGAACGGAAGCCAGGATCTTCACCGCCGCTATGGTGCTGCCTTTATTGGAAACCGCAAAAAAGGTTCCCGCCAGCAGCACTATCGGAAAGACATAGGCGATCAGCCCGAATATCCCGAAAAAGAATCGGCTGACGGCATTTCCGATCGTTCCCCCCAGCCCAAGATTGCTGATGAACAGAAGAAGCGACACCGCCACCGCCATCCAGAGTATGATCTCCCTGGTAAAGGAGCCGCCCTGCTCTGCTTGTTTTTGGTTCTTTCCTTTACGTCCCGTCTGTGTTTTTCTTGACTTGTTTTTTTTACTTGCTGCCAAAAGATGACCTCCAACTTCTTTCCGCGTTTATGCCATGTAGAAATATCCGCCTATGGACAGGCTTCCGACGATCAGGCAGTAAATCGCGAATCCGGTAAATTTCTTTTTCCGAACGATGAGAAGCATGGCCTTGATACAGACGTATCCGACCACCGCCGCGACCACCGTTCCTATGAGATAATAGGCGATCTGCGCGCCTGTCACATCCATGTCCCCGAAATCCTTTAACTCGAGCAGCACCGCCCCTAAAATCGCCGGTATCGACATGAGAAAGGAATATTTTACGGCAAAGCTGCGGTTCAGCCCGCTGACCAGGCAGGCCGTGATGGTCGCGCCGGAGCGGGACAGCCCCGGCAAAACCGCAATCCCCTGGGCAATGCCGATGCCAAAGGCATTGGTGTATGTAACGTTTTTGGGCAGCTTCTCTCCATCCCTGACATGATCCGCGATGAAGAGAAGGACTGCGGTCACGATCAGGCAGATGCCGGGAACAATGAGGATCTCCGACGCCATCTCAACGGTATTTTTCCCAGCCACGCCGATGATCCCTGTGGGTATGGTGGAAACGGTTATAAGCATCGCGAGCTTCCGGTAGCTGCTGTTTATGAGTTTCCGGTAAGGCCGCTTTTCTTCCCTTGCCTTGTTCTGAAAAAAAATCCCCGTGTTCGCGGCGGCATCCTTGAGGATGCCGATCCCCCCTGACAGCAGTTTTGCAACATCCCTGTGATACACGGCGCAGATCGCCGCGAGCGTGCCCGCGTGGAGAAGCACATCATACAGTATCCCTGTGTCCGTTTCTAAGCCGAAGAGGATCTTAACGATCGCAAGATGCCCCGAACTGCTGACTGGCAAAAACTCCGTCAATCCCTGGACCACTCCCATTAAAATCGCCTGCAATAATGACATATCTGCCTCCTTTTGCGAAATTTTATCTTGTATGTGTGAAAGCCTATGGAGAAACATCGCGTCTGCGCGTTTTTTACATGATTTTTTACATACATGAATTATCATATCATACTTAAGGCAGATTGTCATTAACTGGTTTTTATGATTTTTCTCCCGCTTGCTCTTCTGCTTTCTTTTTTTCGATCATTCCGTGGAGCCTGTCAAACGCCTGGGAGATCCCGCCGACTTCATCAATCAGCCCCTCTTCCACCGCCTCTTTTCCCACGAGGATCGTGCCTAGGTCTTTTGTTAAAATTCCTGTGTTCATCATCAGTTTTTCCAGGCGCTCCTCCTTTGCACGGGAATGCGTGCTGACAAATGTTAAGATCCTGTCCTGCATCTGCTTGAAGTAATCATAAGTAGGCTGGGCGCCGATGATCGTGCCGTTCATCCGGACGGGATGGATCACCATGGTCCCCGAGGGAACGATAAAAGAATAATCCGTGGAAACCGCCAGCGGCACGCCGATGGAGTGGCTTCCGCCAAGCACCAGGGACACGGTCGGCTTGCGGATGGAGGCGATCATTTCCGCGATGGCAAGCCCGCTCTCCACGTCTCCCCCTACGGTATTCAGCAAAAGCAGCAGGCCCTCCGTATCCTGATTGTCCTCCATCTCCGCCAGCTTGGGCAGCACATGCTCGTATTTGGTCGTTTTCGTGGTGGCGGGCAGGCAATCATGCCCTTCGACTTCTCCGATGATCGTCAATAAAGAAATTTTATTGTTCTGCCTGTTGTTTTTCAGCTCAATCTGTCCATATTCCCGTATGCGCTCGTCTTTTTTCTCTGTATTTTCCGCCATAAATGTATCCTCCATTTCCTTATCGCTTCTCATATGGCAGAAGACGCCGTTTTTATGCCCTGGAAAGACGCGTTCCCCGCCCTGGCGCGACAGCGGCATCTCCTGTCCTATAAGAAAAAAACAGGATGCCCTTTCCTGCACCCTGTTTTTAATATCTGCAATCCTGTCATTTTTATGCATCAGCAATATCCGAGAAGATAGTTATACAATCCCTCATAGCGGAACTTAGAGGCTTTCCAGGAATAATCATTGGCCATGCCGCGGTCGATCATCTGGTTCCACTGCTTCTTGCGGTCAAAAAAGATATGCTTTGAATAATTGATCACACTGAGCATCTCCTCGCCGTTATAATTAGTAAATGAGAAGCCGTCTCCCGTGTTTTCATACTCGTTGAAAGGCTTTACGGTATCCTTTAAGCCTCCGGTCTCGCGCACAATGGGCACGGTGCCGTAGCGGAAAGAGATCAGCTGTGTCAGTCCGCACGGCTCAAATCTGGAAGGCATCAGGAACGCATCCGCGGCCGCGTACAATTTATGTGCCAGATCATCGGAATAAAAGATGTTCGCGGAAACGCGGTCGCTGTATTTCCAGGCGTAGTGGCGGAACATATTTTCATAGCCCGGATCTCCTGTCCCGATGACGACAAACTGCGTATAGTCGTCCACGATCCGGTCGATCACATAATTGATCAGATCCAGACCTTTTTGATCGGTCAGACGGGAAACCAATCCAATCATGTACTTTTTCTTATCTACGGTTAAGCCGAGCTCCTCCTGCAGCTTTACTTTATTAGAAACTTTCTTTGTGCGGAAATTCTCAGGACCATATTGGGTATAGATCTTTGGATCCGTCTTGGGATTATAAACTTCATAGTCGATGCCGTTGACGATTCCCTGCATGTCAAAGTGCCTTGCGGAGAGCAGCTGGTTTAAGCCCTCCCCGTAATACTCTGTCTGGATCTCCTGCGCGTAGGAATCGCTGACTGTGGTGATATAGTCGGCATACACAAGACCGCCCTTTAACATATTGGCATCTTTCATAAACTCCAGTTTGTCCGGTGTAAATAAAGAAGAGGAAAATCCGGTCAATCCCTGCATTGTCTTGATATCCCAGATGCCCTGGAACTTGAGATTGTGGATGGTCATGATGGACTTCATGCCCCAGTAAAAGGAATCCGCCTGAAACTCGTTTTTCAGGTAAACCGGAATCAATCCTGTCTCCCAATCGTGGCAATGGATCAGATCGGGACGGAAACCGATGTGCTTTAATACGGAAAGCACGGCTTTATCGAAAAAGCAGAATTTTTCAATGTCATAGCGAATGTCGCCATAAGGGGCATCACAGGTGAAGTATTCCTGATTATCCACGAAATAATAGGTGATCCCGTCTAAGACATACCTGAAAATCCCGACATATTTGTTCTTAATGTAACTCCCCACGCTCATGTAGAAATTCGCGATGTATTCAAACTGGCTCCGGTAGTTCTCAGGAATACAGCTATAATAGGGAATGATGACCCTGACATCCCAGTCATTTTTGTCAAATTCCTTGGGCAACGCCCCGCATACGTCCGCCAATCCTCCTGTCTTGATGAACGGGACGCATTCCGATGCTGCAAAAAGTATCCTCTTCATTGTAAAGACCTCCTCTTAGTTGTCATAGTTTCTTCCAGTCCTGCGTATGAAAACTAATGTTTTTTCCACTCTCTCATCATATACTATTTCGTGTCATATTTCCATAAGATTTTTCACTTTGCGGCATAAAATTTTCCAGATATGAAAACCAGATATGAAAATAAGGACGCCGCTGCCCTGCGCTTGTCCTATTCCTCCCAGTTGTGGAAAACCTCCTGCACATCATCGTCCTCGTCCAGCAGCTCAAGGATGCGGCTTAGGCTGCTCCGATCTTCCTCCGCCGCCAGCTCCACATAGTTCTGCGGGATCATGGTGATCTCCGCCTCAGCCATCGGAATTTTTTCCGTTTCCAAAGCGCTTTTCACCTGTTCAAAATCCTCCGGTGCTGTCAAAATCTCAAAGCAGTCCTCCTGCTCCGAGAAGTCTTCTGCTCCGGCGTCTAAAGCAGTCATCATCAGATCGTCCGCCTCCATTCCGCAGTCTTCCTTAGCAACGATAATCTGGCCTTTTTCGTCAAACATATAGGATACGCAGCCCTGCGTGCCTATGCTTCCGTGGCCTTTCGTAAAGGCGTTGCGCACATTGGCTGCCGTGCGGTTTTTATTGTCGGTCAGGCATTTGACAATGATAGCCGTCCCGCCCGGTCCGTATCCCTCATAGGTACAATACTCGTAATTGACGCTGCCGCCCTCTCCCGCCGCCTTTTTGATGCCGCGTTCAATGGTATCATTGGGCATGTTTTTGGATTTTGCCTTCGCGATCACCTGTGCCAGCTTGAAATTATTGGCGGGATCCGGACCGCCCTCTTTTACCGCAACGGCGATCTCCCTGCCGATGATGGTAAAGATCTTTCCCTTCGCGGCGTCATTTTTTTCTTTCTTATGTTTAATATTTGCAAATTTTGAATGTCCTGACATGAACTCACTCCTCTTTTCCACATTTTCATTTTCTGTTACCGGGACAGCAACCATTTTCTCTCAGAAAATATGATTTATTCTAACATTCTTTGCTGATTCTGGCAAGTCTGTGATTCTTTCAGTTTCCGTAGTTTTATCGGTCATGCAAAAACAGCGGACGATGCTTGCGCAATCAACCACCTTCCTTATCTGTTGATTATAGCCATGGGCAAAACTCTACACATTCAGTACTGATGCGTTCTGAAAAATCCAAAAAATCATCATATTTTGTCCTTTGCGTGCAGCACGCCGTCA
>CAZAMD010000003.1:0-14272 GCA_964486485.1 uncultured Roseburia sp.
ACCTGGGAAGAGGCAGGGATTGAGAGGATGCAGGTAAAGGGCGTCCTCTTTTTCGCTTTATAGGAAATTTCGATTTTTAGAGAAGAAAAAAGAACAAAAAAGAACAAACGTTCATCGAACATATGTTGGATAAACACTTGTTCCGGGTACGAAAAATGGACGATGTGGGTCAGGATGTTCAGAAGATATAAAAACCTTCAACACCAGCCTCATCGTCAAGCAGATCGTCTTCATTTAAGAAATAATCCATATCGAGAAGGTCATCCCTGCTCATACGGCGAATGTCCTCGGATGTCATTCCTTCCGGTGGGTTATCCATATATTTTTGGCGTAGTTTCTCTGTATTCTGATCCATGGGGGTATCTCCTTTAGGGGAGTATACCACATAATGGGGGTTGGGGGAAGTCATGCGGAGGATCTCCATCCACGGGAACGGGACATGACGTTCTCGTACATTTCTTCCAGAGAAACACGCTTGTGATGGAAGTAGAGTTCCAAAAACAACATGGTCGTACCGCATTCGCATTTGAGTGGGTCATAGCCGAATGCCAGGAGGATGGCAGTGCGCCACTGGTTAAAGCTTCTATAAATGCGATGCTTTTCGCGGGAGATGGCCCTGTGAAGTTTTTTGTCGATCTCCCGGTGGCGGGCATAGATACCGCCATAGCGGATCATCTTGTAATGCTTTTCTGGGATATGGCGGATGAGCCGCTGGATGGATTCTAGTGCGGGTATGGTTTCTTCCACATATCTGTTGTCCTCGTGGCGGTTGTAGTGGAAGGTGACAGAGTCGCCGTCGTATTTATCGATCCTGGAAGCTGCAATGACAGGCCCTCCCAGATAGCGGCCGATATATTTAATGACGGTGTCAGGGTCACATTTGTTCCTGTTTTGTCGCTTATTTGCCGCTTAAAGCTGTTTGAAGATACTAAATGATAGCGGACGATAACGTGAAAATGTTCTGTAAGGGGGTTGCAATTTGGGTAGAGTTGTGCTGTAATTGAATATAGATTTTTGTGTCCAACGATATCATAAATGGGAGATGCAAGAAATGAAACCAACATTAACGATAGATGCCCTCATAGACAGCGCAAGACGTTTCTGTGAAATAGAAAGTACAGAAAATCATGTTGAATTGATAGGGGTAACCGATGGTAAAGCAGTTGGAACGTATGTTGAACATAAATTTCAGCGCTTCCTTCAATCTCAATTTCGTGTTGAGATTGGAAGCAGCGCAAAGGGGATAGATTTACCTGACGCTGAGATTCAGACTGATATTAAGGTTACATCAATTACACAGCCACAGTCAAGTTGCCCGTTCAGAAATGCCCGTCAGAAAGTTTTCGGATTAGGATATAATCTCTTAGTCTTTGTCTATGACAAGCAGGATATTCACAATTCCTGTACACTTCACTTTACGCATTGTACCTTTATTGACAAGGAAAGAACCGCAGATTTTACTATTACAAGGCGTTTGCGTGAAATGGTAATGGACGGTGCGAATAAAGAAGATATAGTAGGTTTTTTGCAAGACAAGAATGTTCCAGGAGATGAAATTGTATATAATGATCTGGCAGATGAAATACTTGAGTATTTGCCGGAACAAGGTTATTTGACAATCAGCAATGCGTTGCAATGGCGGTTGCAGTATGCAAGAGTAATAGCATTAGATAATCAGGTTGACGGGGTTGTTAATTATGAGTGGTAAGCGTGAATATGGTGATTACCAAACACCTGCTGGTTTTGCAGAAAGGGTTTGTAATTATCTGAAAGAATATCGCCAAATCAAGCCTTCTGCTGTTGTGGAGCCAACTTGCGGTTTGGGTAGCTTTCTAAAAAGTAGTTTGATTTTTGATGCCGGAGAATATTATGGAATTGAAATTAATCCAGATTATTGTGCAGAATGTCAAGCGGCTATAAGTGACGAAAGGGTAAAGATTATCAACTCGGATTTCTTTGCTTTTTCATCAAAGACTCTTATAAAAGATAAGCGGAAAATTTTGGTGATAGGAAATCCACCATGGGTCACAAATAGTACATTGTCAGCACTTGGCTCTGCCAATCTGCCTGTAAAGGCAAATTTCAAGGGGCTAAAAGGAATAGACGCTATTACAGGGGCAAGCAATTTCGATATATGCGAATATATTATTTTGCAATTGATTAACGAATATAGGGATACTAATGCTATTATTTCTATGCTTTGTAAAACGTCTGTTGCAAGGAACGTTTTCAAGGAATTAAAAAGAAATTGCGTGTCGTTTTCGGCTTGTGATATGTTGGAATTTGACGCTTCAAAAGTTTTTGGTATTAGTGCAAGTGCTTGTGTTTTAGTCATACAGCTTTCGGAGATACAAAACACAAGTGACTTTTGCAATGTTTATGATTTGGATTCTCCTGAGACTGTAAAATCGCAGTTCGGATATTCAAACGGTCAGTTCTATAGTAATTTAGACAAAAATATAGAGAATTTTAACGGGCATTGTTACTTTGAATGGCGGCAGGGTGTAAAGCACGACTGCTCAAAGGTCATGGAACTAACTTTAAGAAATGGGAAACTGCAAAATGGCCAAAAGGAAATAGTACACATTGAAGATGATATTGTTTTCCCATTGATAAAAAGCAGTATGTTCAAGGAACCTGTGATTCACAGATTTTCAAAATTTGTTATTGTTACACAAAAAAAAGCTCGTGAAGAAACTTTTCATCTCAAAAACGAAATTCCTAAAACATGGGAATATCTTAACGATAATATAGAGTTATTTGAGAACAGAAAAAGTTCTATTTATCGCGATGCGCCAGCTTTTTCAATGTTTGGCGTGGGTGATTATTCATATTCTAAATACAAAGTAGGCGTTAGCGGATTTTATAAACAGCCATTATTCTCGGTTTTGTATTCAGATGATGAAAAACCCGTTATGACAGATGATACAAGTTATTTTATATGCTTTGACAGCTATGATATGGCGTATGTAGCAATGTTGCTTCTCAACTCAAAAAAGGTACAAAAATTTTTGACAAGCATTGCTTTTTTAGACGCAAAAAGACCATATACTAAAAAGGTGCTTGAAAGAATTGACTTTAAAAAAATAGTTGAGAGTCTTTCAATAGATGAATTGACTGAAACGGAACAAAATTTGAACCTAACCTATCATGTTACAGTTCCTATGTATAATGATTTTAAGGGGTTATTGGAAATAGGTCAGTTGCGCTTTGCATAACAATAACGGCGGGCCAAATACTCCGCCGGTTTTTTACTTTATAGGAAATTTCGATTTTTAGAGAAGAAAAAAGAACAAACGTTCATCGAACATATGTTAGATAAACGCTTGTTCCGGGTACGAAAAATGGACGATGTGGGTCAGGACGTTCAGAAGATATAAAAACCTTCAACACCAGCCTCATCGCCAAGCAGATCGTCTTCATTTAAGAAATAATCCATATCGAGAAGGTCATCCTCACTCATACGGCGAATGTCCCCGGATGTCATTCCTTCCGGTGGATTATCCATATATTTTTGGCGTAGTTTCTCTGTATTCTGATCCATGTGTGTATCTCTTTTAGAGGAGAAGCAGTGCGCTCTTAGAGGAAGAGCGGAAAAAGGAAGTGGAGCGCACCTTTGCATATGCGGTGGAGAAAGGCAGAAGCTATGGCATGACGGAGACACAGCTGCGGCAATTATTTGAACTTATGATGGAGGAAGCGTGATGCTCACATTAGAAGATGTAAGGAAAAATTATGGCAGTTTTTCGCTGCAATGCTCCTTTCAGGTGGCGGCCGGGCGGATCACCGGATTAGTCGGGGGCAACGGAGCGGGAAAACGACTACATTTAAAGCAATCTTAAACCTCATATCTACGGATGGAGGAGAGATATGTATTTTTCGATGATGAGCGGGCAGGATGAGCTGTTTGTAATCGGTTATGCCACGGCGCTTTGTGCCTTTTTTACCATCACAACGATCGGTTATGATGAGGCTGACAAAGGATATAGTTTTCTTTTCACCCTGCCTTATATTTCTCTTTCGGTCAGCATGAAAATCATGGAAAGAAAGGAGTTTTGATGTAAGAAATGGAAAAACTTCTTTCCAGCAATATCAGAATTTGGGGTTTACAAATCGACAAAAAAATAGGATAATATCCACAGACATAACATATGATTGGAATAGAATGAATGGGGAAACGTCTATGGAAATTAAACGCTTAGGAGAAAACAAGATCCGTTGTGCCCTGACGGAGGAAGAAATAAGAGATATGGGGTTCGACATTGATGAGATCATCGGAAACGGCGATACGACGCAGCAGTTCATGCGCCTGGTGCTGAATATCGTGGAAGAGCAGGAGCATATCAGCCTGGAGAACATCTCTCCTATGGTGAGAGCAGAGCTGCTCTCAGACCACAGCATGGCGATCACGTTTGGCGGGGACGCCGATATGAGCTTTAAGGATCTGATGGAAGCCATCAATCAGGTCATCAATCAGATGTCTCCGGAGAAGATGGAGCAATTTAAGGAAATGAGCCGCGAGGAAAGGCAGAACGTGATAGACGCGTTCTTAGAGATGAGAAAGGAAGAGCGGAAACGCCTGCAGGAGGGAAAGGAAGCCATAGAAAGCAATATGATCTGCGCGCTGATGTTCCGCTCCCTGGAACAGGCGGCGGACATGTGCAGAGTCTGCTTTCAGGAGCGGATTCCGGCCAGCCAGCTCTGCTTATATGAAAACCGCTACTATCTCGTGCTGGATTTTTTCGGCTTTCGGAAAGAAGAGATGCGGGCCTTTGCCTTTTCGTCCGCGGACTATGACGAGGAGACTATCTCAAATGAAAGGCGGATCGCCTATATCACAGAGCATGGTCAGGTAATTGTGAAAAAAGAAGCCGTCCAAACCCTGAGGGCATTGTAAAAAGTTGATAAAAACGGATTTGTAAATAGGCAAAATCCTAAAATCCCAAAGAAAACTTTGGTAAAATTGACGAAGAAGTTTTTATGCCATAATCCACTAGATATGCTATGATAGTTGAGGTACAGATACATCATATAGTTGTGCGGCCATGCGGACAGACAAAATCCATGGCGGCGCGGCGTCTGTTGGGAGCAGAAATAAAAGACGGGGATGGAGATGGATTGATGAGCAGAGAACAGATTTTAGAGCTGGAAGAGGTAAAAAGGGGGCTGTTAAGGCAGGCGTATCTCATGAAAAAGGAGTGCCCGCACATGTCGCCAGTGGGCTTAGAGAGCGAGATGTACGCGGCTATTCTGACAGAGGTGAGGGACATTACAAGTAAATTACAGGGTGTGGAAGCATAAAAGATAAGGGCAGCGGATTCCCGGAGGGAGATCTGCTGCCCTCATTTTTTTTTCGTATCGCTAGACAGGGACAGGGAAAAAGATTATAATCCCTATTAGGTGAAGCGCGAGAGCTGGGATCATGCCGGCTGCGGGAGAAAAAGGGGCTTTATTATGAATGAGATCATTACCAGGTTAAACGAAATCGAAGAAAAGGCGGAGGCGATCATCTGCGATGCGAGAGCAAGGAAGGAAGAGATGCTTTCCCAGCTGGATTTTGACGAGCGGGAGCTGGATGAGAAGTATGAGCGGCTGAAGCGGGAAAGGGAGCAGGAGCTGCGCCAGGCGGTTTTCGGGGAGACGCAAAAACAGATCCTCCGCATGGAAGAAGAAAGCAGGCGGGAGATGAGCCGCCTGGATGCGGCGTTTGCAGAGGGCAAAGAAAAAAGAGCGGAGGAGCTGTTTCAGAAAATCATAAGAATATAAAGGCGGAACGGAGGGATAGATATTTTTGAATGGTTTATTGGAATACAGCGGGTTAGTGACCAAGACAAAAGCCATGAGAGGAAGGCTTTTAGACAGGGCAGCCTACGAAGATCTGTCCGAATATGAGACGGTGGGGGCGTTTATCGCTTTTCTGCGGGAAGCAGAGGCATATGCGCCGATCTATGCCAGCCATGAGGAGATCGCCCACCGGGGGCAGGTGGAAGCGGTGCTGCACAACTCCCTCTATGCCGACTACAAAAAGCTCTACCAGTTTGCCTGCGGGGCGCAGAGGCAGGGATTAAACATTATCTTTTTCCGCTATGAGGTAAATGTGTTAAAGGCGTGCCTGGAATATGCTATGAACGGGGGAAACTATGAGCTGGGTTATCTGAGCATGATTTTTGAAGGACATGCCTCGTTTGACGTGGGAAAGGCGGCCATGGCAAAGAGCTTTCCGGAGCTTTTGCTGGCGCTCAAAGGCACAGACTATGAGAAGCTGTTAAACCGCATGTCCGGGCAGGGGGAGCTTACCTACGGGGACTATGCGTTCGGGCTGGACATTTATTATTATGAGACTGCCTGGAAACAGGTGAAAAAGATACGGGATGCGAAGGTGAGGAAGATCATGGGGAGCCTGCTGGGGACAGAGATCGACTGGCAGAATATCCTTTGGATCTACCGTTCTAAGCGTTTCTACCAGATGAAGCCCGCGGATATCTATGCCAGACTCATCCATGCCGACTGCCGGCTCAGGAAAGGGCAGCTGCGGCGGATGGTAGAGTCGGAGACGGTGGAGGAATTAAAAGAAGTGCTGGGGGATACCTTTTACTTTAAAGGAAAGGGACCGGCTGCCATATTGGGAGATGAGCTTACAGACAGGAGGGTGATGGAGAAGGCCTACACCTTAGCCTGCCGGAAGTATCCCATGTCGCTGGCGCCGGTACTGCAGTATCTGTATGAGAAAGAGCAGGAGATCGATCTGCTGACTTCTATTCTGGAGGGGATCCGTTATCAGCTTCCTTCCAGGGAGATCAGGGAACTGGTATTATGACAGGAAGCGTGTAAAATGGAGGGGATTGCGTGGTAGAAAAAATGAAACTGCTCCACATCACAGGACCAAGGACAGACATTGACCGGGTGATGGACACATATCTGAGCAAGTATGAGATCCAATTTGAGAATGCCATGGTGAGCTTGAACAATCTTGCCAATGTCAGGCCCTTTGTGGAGACAAACCTTTACAAAGAAGCTTACGCGAAAGCGGATTTTTTGTGGAAGGAATACGGCAGGGAAACGGTATTTCCCACGGAAAAGCTAAATCCCGAAGAGGCGAAGCGGATCGTGGAGAGCGTCTACCAGATAACGGAGGAGATCGTTGACCGTCTGGAGAAGCTTAAGCAGGAGAGGCTCGCCGCAGAAAAGCTGATGGAGGAGATAGAGCCTTTTCGGAAACTGGACTATGAATTTAAGAAAATATTAAAATTTGAGTTTATCGCCTATCGTTTCGGGCGGATCACCAGGGACTATTACCAGAAATTAGGGCACTACATTCATGACACGGACCACATCTTGTTTTATGAGTGCCACACGGACGAAACCTATGTGTGGGGCGCCTATTTCGTTCCTAAGATCTATGCGGCCGAGGTGGACGCGGTATGCCTTTCGTTTCATTATGAGCGGATCTATGTGCCGGACACCATAGAGGGGACTCCGGACGCCGCTTATCTGGAATTGGAGCAGCAGCTAAAGGCATACGAAAAAGAAGAAACGGCCTTAAAGAATCAGATGCGGGAAACACTCGAAAAGCATGAGCGGCAATTGGCATCCGCCTGCGCCTCCCTGCAGAGCTACTGCCAGAACTTTGATATCCGCAGGTTAGCGGTCTGCACAAAGCCAAGGCATGATGGAAGCGCAGCGAGAGAGTACTACATTCTCTACGGATGGATGAGCGAGCAGGACGCCGCCCGCCTGAAAAAGGACATAGAGGGAGATGCGCGCATCCATGTGATGGAGGAAGAGGCGGACGAGGATTTTTCCGCGGAGCCGCCCACGAAACTGAGAAACCCGGGGATCTTCAAACCCTTTGAGATGTTTGTGGAGATGTACGGGCTTCCGGCATACAACGAAATGGATCCCACCATCTTCATCGCCCTCACCTATACGCTGATGTTCGGGATCATGTTCGGGGACGTGGGACAGGGACTCTGCCTTGCGGCGGGCGGATTTCTCCTTTATAAGATAAAAAAAATGAATCTGGCGGCAATCATAGCTGTCGCGGGAGTCTGGTCCGCCGTATTCGGGGTTCTGTACGGCAGTGTCTTTGGATTTGAGGAGTGGATAGACCCCGTCTGGATGCGCCCGATGGACAATATCATGACGACGCTGATGCTCTCCGTCGGATTTGGCATGGCGCTTATCCTGATCGCCATGATCATCAATATCGTCAATGCCCTCCGGGCAAAAGATCTGGGCAGGGTTTTCTTCAGTTCCAGCGGTGTTTCCGGCATCCTGTGCTACGGCTGCGCGGTTCTCTGCCTGGCGCTCTATGTCAGCGGGCACGCCCTTCCGGCAACAGGGATCCTCGCGGCGGCAGTGGGAGTGCCTCTGATAGCCATTATGCTAAAGGAGCCCCTTTCTCGCCTGATAGAGCATAAGCGCAGGATTTTTCCGGAGGGGAGCAAGGGGATGTACTTTGTGGAGGCGCTGGTAGAACTGTTCGACGTTGTATTAAGCTATGCCACCAACAGCATTTCCTTTGTCCGCGTGGGAGCGTTTGCCCTAAGCCACGCGGGAATGATGGGGGTCGTGCTGACCCTGGCAGGGTATGAGACGGGTTCTCCCAATCTCCTTGTGGTAGTTCTGGGCAATCTCCTGGTCACAGGCCTTGAGGGATTGGTCGTGGGCATACAGGTGCTGCGTCTGGAATATTATGAGATGTTCAGCCGGTTTTATAAAGGTTCGGGCAGACCGTTTCGATCATTTTTTCAAAAAGGTAACTGAAGGCATGCGGAGGGAATGGAACCGTTCCCCTTAATAAAGAAGTCAGGAAGAAAAGAGGTTGCGCAGAGCAGAATCTGATATTCTGCCCGCATTCCTAAACGAGACGCTTCGGAATGGAGGATTCATTTATGGCACAGTCAGTTTTAACAGCAATTTTGGTTTTCAGCATGGCGATCCCCTTTGGAGGATATTATCTTGGCAAAAGAAAGGAGCGGAGCTTTAAGGTTTCTTTAGGGATCAATCTGGTGTTGTTTTTTGGGACAATCGTCATTGCGGACATGCTTTTATTCAGCGGTCAGATTTACGGAGCACAGGAGAACGCGGCTTCTTCGGCAGATGGATGGAGATATATGGCGGCGGCCTTATCCACAGGCCTCTCCTGCATCGGAGCGGGCGTGGCTGTCGCAAGCGCGGCTTCAGCGGCCATCGGAGCGCTGAGCGAGGATTCCGGAATCATGGGAAAAGCATTGATTTTTGTGGCACTGGCAGAGTCGATCGCGCTGTACGGACTGCTGATCTCGTTCTCCATACTCGGATAGATAAAAAAGAACAGATATTCGGAATGGAGATTTGACCGGAGATTTGACCGGAGACTTGAATGGAGGCTTGTCATGAAAATGTTTTTGATCAGTGACAATGTGGATACCTACACCGGGATGCGCTTAGCCGGCGTAGAGGGGGTTGTGGTACATGAGCGGGAAGAGCTGGAAGAAGAATTGGCGCGGGTGCTGCAGGATCGGGAGATCGGCATCGTGCTTTTGACCGAGAAGTTCCGGAGGGATTTTCCGGATCTGATAGACGATTTAAAGATAAAGCGCAGGCTGCCCTTGTTTGTGGAGATACCCGACCGCCATGGGACCGGCAGGAGCAAAAATTTCATCACGGATTATGTGAATGAGGCGATCGGGTTAAAGCTCTAAACGCGATCGGGCGGCGCACGCCTGAGACGGGCGTTTTTCATCTGGGCGCAAGCCACATTCGCAGGTGCGTCAGGAATGGGGGATTATTTTGGAGATCAACGAAAAACTGGATATATTCTATGAAGCGGCCATTGCGGCGGCAAATAAGCAGAGTGAGGAAATCTTAGAGGAGCAAAAGCGCACTTACCAGCAGGCCATCGAGACTTATGAGAGGAATCAGGAAGAGGAACAAAAGCTGTGGGAGCGCAACATTAAGGTAAAGATAAAAAAAGAGGCGAACCGCAGGATCTCGGAGCAGATGCTGCAGCAAAAGCGAATCTATCACGCGGCGCTAGAGGAGAAGCGGGAGGAGCTGTTCGCCCTGGTGGAAGAAAAGCTGCAGGCGTACCGGGCGACCAGGCAGTATGAGGCGCTTTTGACGGATCAGATCCGGCAGGTGACGGCGGCCTACGGGAGAGGGGAGGATGTCACCATCTATCTTTCCCCCTCGGACGCGGGGAAGAAAGAGCTGTTAGAGCGGGAAACCGGAGTGGAGCTGACGGTGGGCAGGGAAGAGTTTTCCGGCGGCATCAGGGCATTGATCGCGGGGAAGCATATGATGCTGCTCGACGAGTCTTTTGCAGGCAGATTGCGGCAGGAGAGAGAGGGATATACATGGGCATAACAGGCAAAATTTACGGGATCAACGGGCCGGTCATATCCATTTTGGGAAATCTCGGCTTTCAAATGAACGAGATGGTCTATGTGGGGGAAAAAAGGCTGGTGGGAGAAGTCATCGGACTGACGAAAGAAAAAACGACCGTTCAGGTGTATGAGGAAACCTCCGGCTTAAGGCCGGGGGAGGTCGTGGAGGGAACGGGAAGCGCGATCACAGTCACCCTGGCCCCGGGGATCTTAAATAACATTTTTGACGGGATCGAGCGCCCCCTGCAGGCGATAGCGGATGCCCATGGGGTATTCATCCCCAGAGGGGCGGATGTGGATCCGCTGGACCGGGAAAAGCGCTGGGAGACGTCTGTAACGGTGCTGCCCGGGGAGAAAGTCGGCGCGGGCAGCGTCATTGCCTCCGTGCGTGAGACGGGGTCCATCGTCCACCGGATCATGCTGCCTCCGGGGGTTTCGGGGGAGGTGTTATCCGTCCGGCCGGATGGGGAGTATACCATAGAGGAGGAGCTGGTGCGGATAAGGACGGACAGCGGGGAGGAGCGCGTCCTTACGATGACGCAGAAATGGCCCATCCGCATCCCGAGGCCCATTGCGAAGCGTTACCCCGCGGACCGGCCCCTTGTGACGGGGCAGCGCATCCTGGATACCCTCTTCCCGATCGCCAAGGGAGGCACGGCGGCGATTCCGGGCGGCTTTGGAACGGGCAAGACAATGACCCAGCATCAGCTGGCGAAATGGTGCGATGCGGATATCATCATCTACATCGGCTGCGGGGAGCGCGGCAATGAGATGACGGATGTGCTGGAGGAATTTGGAGAGCTGGAGGATCCGCAGACGGGCAGCCTTTTGATGAACCGCACCGCGCTGATTGCCAATACCTCCAACATGCCTGTGGCGGCAAGGGAGGCGAGCATCTATACGGGGATCACCCTGGCGGAATATTATCGGGACATGGGATACCATGTGGCGGTTATGGCGGATTCCACTTCCAGGTGGGCGGAGGCTCTCAGGGAACTCTCCGGGCGGTTAGAGGAAATGCCCGCGGAGGAGGGATTCCCCGCCTATCTGGCATCCCGCCTTTCCGCCTTTTATGAGCGTGCCGGTTATGTGGAAAACCTAAACGGCAGCGACGGCAGCGTTACCATCATCGGAGCGGTATCGCCCCAGGGGGGTGATTTTTCCGAGCCGGTGACCCAGAATACGAAACGCTTTGTGCGCTGCTTCCTCGCGCTGGATAAATCCCTGGCATACGCAAGGCATTACCCCGCCATCAACTGGCTTACCAGCTATTCCGAGTATGTGGGGGATCTGTCCGACTGGTACAGCGCCAATGTCGGCGTGGATTTTGTGGCGTGCCGGAACAGGCTTTTGGAGATCCTGACGACGGAAAACCGCCTCAATGAGATCGTAAAGCTGATCGGAAGCGATGTGCTGCCGGACGACCAGAAGCTGATCTTAGAGATCGCCAGGGTGATACGCTTAGGATTCCTGCAGCAGAATGCCTTCCATAAGGAAGACACCTTTGTGCCGATGGAGAAGCAGCTGAAAATGATGGAAGTGATCTTGCACCTTTACGACCGCTGCAAGGCGCTGATCGACAGGAATATGCCCATGGCGCTCCTGAGGGAAAGCGATGTGTTTGAGAAGATCATTGCCATCAAATATGATGTTCCCAATCAGGAGCTGAGCCTTTTTGACAGCTATGACAGAATGATAGAAGCGTTTTATCAGCATCTGATGGCGACCAATGCCTGATGCTGCGGGAAAGGAAAAAAGCTATGCCGATAGAATATTTGGGTTTGAGCGAGATCAACGGACCTCTGGCTGCCATTGAGGGGGTTGAGGGCGCCTTTTATGATGAGATTGTGGAGTTTATCACTGCGGGGGAAAAGAAGCTTGGGCGCATTGTGGAAATGAGTGAGGACAAAGCGGTGATACAGATGTTTGAGAGCACGGCGGACATGTCGCTGCTGAATACCAAAATGATCCTGACGGGGCGCCCGCTGGAGATCGCCCTGTCAGAGGACTTGCTGGGCAGGACGTTTAACGGCATCGGACAGCCGATCGACGGGCTGGGCGCGATCCGGGCAGAGGCTGTCAGGGATGTCAACGGGCAGCCCATGAATCCCTGCAGCAGGGAATATCCGCGAAATTATATCCGTACCGGCATCTCTGCCATCGACTGCCTGACCACGCTGATACGGGGGCAGAAATTGCCGATTTTTTCCGGGAACGGGCTGCCCCATGACGAGCTGGCGGCTCAGATCGTAGAGCAGGCAAGCCTCGCGGGGGACGAGCAGGACAGTGAAAACTTTGCGGTGGTGTTTGCCGCCATGGGGGTGAAATATGATGTGGCGGAATTTTTCAGGCGCAGATTTGAGGAGTGCGGCGCGAGTTCCCATGTGGTCATGTTTTTAAACCTTTCCAACGATCCGGTGGCAGAGCGCCTGATCACGCCCAAGGTGGCGCTGACCGCGGCGGAGTATCTGGCATTTGAAAAAAACATGCATATCCTTGTGATCCTGACGGATATGACCTCTTTCGCGGAGGCCATGCGCGAGGTCTCCTCCCTGAAAGGAGAGATCCCGAGCCGGAAAGGATATCCGGGCTATCTCTACAGTGAATTTGCCGCCCTCTATGAGCGTGCCGGCATCGTGAAAGGTTCCTCCGGCTCTGTCACCCAGCTGCCGATCCTGACCATGCCAAACGATGACATCACGCATCCGATACCGGATCTGACGGGGTACATCACCGAGGGGCAGATCGTGTTGGAGCGGGCGCTCCACCAGAAAAATATTTATCCGCCCATCAATGTGCTGCCGTCTCTGTCAAGGCTGATGAAGGACGGCATCGGGCAAAAATATACCAGGGAAGACCACCAGGATGTGGCAAACCAGCTTTTTTCCTCCTACGCGAGAGTGGGGGAGGCGCGGGCGCTTGCCAGCGTGATCGGGGAGGACGAGCTATCCCCCATGGATAAGAAGTATCTGCAGTTCGGCGCCGCTTTTGAGCAGGAGTTTGTAGGGCAGAGCGCCAGCGAAAACCGCACGATAGAGGAGACGCTCGACATTGGCTGGCGGCTGCTGAAGATCCTGCCAAGGGAGGAGCTGGACAGGATTGACACGAAGATACTCGAGAAGTACTGCCAGCCTTAAAGAAGGAGGAAGCAGATGGATCCCAATACATTTCCCACCAAAGGCAACCTGATCTTGGCGAAAAATTCGCTGGAGCTTTCCCGCCAGGGGTTTGATCTGATGGACAAAAAAAGGAATATCCTGATCCGGGAGCTGATGGATCTGATCGCGGAGGCAGCGGACATCCAGGAGGAGATCGACGCCACGTTTACCAACGCGTACCGGGCGCTGCAGAAAGCCAACATCCAGATGGGCATCCATGAGGTGGAGCAGATCTCGTTTGCCGTCCCTGTGGAAAACTCCATCCGCATCAAGAGGCGCAGCGTCATGGGGACGGAGATCCCCAAGGTGGAGTATGACAAAACCGATCGGAAGCCGGCGTATTCCTTTTATCATACGAAAATGTCCTTAGATGAGGCATGTGAGCAGTTTGAAAAGGTAAAGGAACTGACGATACGTCTGGCGGCGGTGGAAAATTCTGCCTACCGCCTCGCCTACAATATCAAAAAAACGCAGAAGCGCGCCAATGCGCTGCAGAACATCACAATCCCGAAATATGAGAGTCTGGCAAAAGAGATACAGGACTATCTGGAAGAAAAAGAAAGGGAGGAGTTTACCAGGCTGAAGGTGATCAAGAAAGCAAAGGCCTGAAAGACCCGAAAGACCGGAAAGAACTAAAAGACGTAAAAGACCGGAAAGAACTAAAAGACGTAAAAGACCGGAAAGACCCGAAAGACCGGAAAGAACCGGAGAGGGGAAACGCACAGCACCCGGCCATCTTCTTTA
>CAZAMD010000003.1:14372-79652 GCA_964486485.1 uncultured Roseburia sp.
AAAGACCGGAAAGAACCGGAGAGGGGAAACGCACAGCACCCGGCCATCTTCTTTATGCGCGCCTGTCAGGTTTCTGGTAAGCTGACCAAAACGGCGGATAGAAAATAACCGGGTGCTGTGCAAGTTTCCCATAAAAAATTTTTTTCAAAGATCGGTGTCTGCTATGTAATTTTTCGTAAAAGCGAAGAGGAAGTTTCATCGGCCGCACTCCTTATGAGATTATTTGAGGAAGAAGGAAGTTCATTGTTGATGGAGCTAAGTTCTTGGTACCACCTCAGAGAATCCGCATAGGCTTCCTGCACGTCAGCCATTTCTATATGATTTAAAATCATAAGCCTTGACACTTCCTGCCAGTCCCCCGCTTCATAGTGCGTTACAAAAGATAAGGTATCTGCAAATATGCCCGCATGGTCCGCGAGGGCATGCCTCATATCCGGTGTAACCTTCACTAATCTCAGCGTATCTTCCATAGTCTTATCCAAAATGATGTCCAGGACGGAAAAGAGTCCCGTTAAAAACAGATCGTAAGATTTTTTGCCAAGCCCGAAAAAGGGAGCCATCCTTTCCGCGAATTTGGCGCGGAAGAAAGCGATCCTGAGAACCTCGCTCGGCATATCGCAGCACAGTTCTTTGACGATAGCGGTGTTGATCCAGCGCTTTAATTCCTGCTCCCCTAAGATGGCGGCTGCCTGCTGTATGGAAGTGATGCTGGTGTCAGAGGCCATTTTGTTTACCATTTTCAGCAGCAGGATGATGAGCGCCGCATCGCGTTTGATGACATGGACGGTTCTCGTCAGATCAAAGTGCTTTGCGTTGACTAGATTCAGCAGCTGGATGTAGTTGGTTTTCAAAGGCTCGATTTCCGCGGAGCCTGTGGTGATGGGGCGGCGGAAAAAGCTTCCTTCAAATAAAAAGCAGTTGTTGTCGTTGGCGAGCTTTTTAAAAGTGCCGATATCCTTGATGTTTGAAACTACAATCTTTAGCTCTGGATAAAGCCGGTTGAAATAGATGCGGGCTTTGTTGATATCCACCTTCTGGCTGTCGATCAAAATATAATCCATCAGCTTCAGGATGGGCACGCTCGATTCGTATTCATGGATCGGAAGCCCGCGGATCGCTAAGCGGTATCCGAGCTTCTTCAATTCCATCAGGCGGTCTACATAAATGTCAGTGGGAGGTACCGTGTCATCAATCATCAAAACCAAATGTGAATGAGGGGCACTGCATTGGCTGGTAATATCGGAAAAAATAGAGATGTTCCCGATCGATACGAAAAACTCCCGGTTGGAAGAAATCGCTTTCCACCCCATGCTCTCTATTACTTCAAGCCCTTCAATGTAAGCAGCCCCATCGTTTTTCCCGGTCCCTGAAAGACTGGGCTGCAATAAAAAATTGTACTTCTGCGAAAATAGCGAGTAAGCACTGACGTTTAAATTTTCATCAAATAAAGGAACTAATGTAACTAACATAGATATCTCTCCTAACCAATAAAAATAGTAAATAAATACTATTAAATCAAAAACCCCCACAGTTTTTTATGCAGATGTCATTTCTACGAAATAGTGCTTTAGTACTATTAATACCACAATACAGCAAGTTTTTCAAGCAAAATCCACGAAAAACAGTGCCTTAGTACCATTATCAACGAAAGTCACATTTTTTCACTTAAAATCTGATTGGATATAGCAATTTAGCACAATCTACATCACCCCTCTCAGAAATATGACAGAAAACATACTTTTAAAATAGGAATTTTGTACCACTAATACTACTATACCACACTTTTGGAAAAATTTCATTCTTTAAATAAAAATAATTTGACAAAACAGATGTTCCGCCGTTTAAAATAGATTTTCTGTTATTCAGGAAGAAATCACTTGATATTTGGTGAAAACTGTGGAAAACTAAGATTAGGAAGATATGGGAATCCGAAGAAGGATCGTCAAGGGAAAAGGAAGGAGGTTTTTTATGTTAAATCAGTGGAAGGAAGCGGAGAAGCCTAATGCGGAGGAGCTTTCGGAGCGGCTTAAGGAGGCGAGGGAAAGGCTGCAGGATCAGCAGCTGAAGATAAAAGAACACCGGCTGCCGGTATTAGTCCTTGTGGAGGGCTGGGGGACGGCGGGAAAAGGCCGCCTGATCGGACAGATGATAAAAAACATAGACCCGCGCTTTTTTAAAGTGGTTTCCATGGAGGCGCCGACGGAGGAGGAAAAAAGAAAGCCCTTTTTATGCCGCCATTTTGCCAATATCCCGGAGGCGGGGAAATTCGGCTTTTTAGATTCCGGATGGATGAACGATATCATGAGGGCGCGTTTCTATGATGACATGGACGAGCAGGAGTATACGGCCCGCATCGACAGCGTCAAGCGGTTCGAGCGGCAGCTGACGGACAACGGCTATCTGGTGGTCAAGCTCTTCCTCCACATAGAAAAAAAGGAGCAGGAAAAGCGGATCCGCCGGCTGCTGAGCGAAAAGGATACGAAGTGGAGGGTCAGCAAAAGGGACCGCTGGCAGAATGCGAACTATGACTTCTGCCGCGAGGCGTTTGCCGCTTATTTAAAGGAAACGAACATGCCGTCGGCCCCATGGTACATCATCGACGCGGAATCAAAGAAATGGACGGAGCTGCAGGCATTGGAGATCCTCACCGAGGGGATAGATGTCGCGCTCTCTAACACCGCCACGGCAGTGCCGATCCTGCAGAACGTGTTTCCGATGGAGAAGCTGCCGCTGCTTTCTGAGATTGCGTTGGATCAGTGCATGGAGGAAGCGGTTTACAAAGAGCAGTTAAAAAAGCTCCAGAAACGGCTGGGAGAGCTGCACAACCGCCTCTACCGCAAGAAAGTGCCGGTGATCATCGCCTATGAAGGATGGGACGCGGCGGGAAAGGGCGGCAATATCAAGCGGATCACAGGCGCGCTTGACCCGAGGGGATATGAGGTGCATCCCATCGCAAGCCCGGAACCCCACGAAAAGGCAAGGCATTATCTCTGGCGTTTCTGGACAAGGCTGCCAAAGACCGGACACATTGCTATTTTTGACCGTACCTGGTACGGCAGGGTCATGGTAGAGCGTCTGGAAGGCTTCTGCAGTGAAAATGACTGGAAGCGTGCCTACAATGAGATCAATGAGTTTGAAAAGGAGCTGTGCGACTGGGGCGCCATTGTGATCAAGTTCTGGGTACAGATCAATAAGGAAACGCAGCTAGAGCGCTTTACCTACCGGCAGAATACGCTGGAAAAGCGCTGGAAGATCACAGAGGAGGACTGGCGGAACCGGGAAAAGTGGGATCTGTATGAAACTGCCGTCAATGAGATGATACAAAAAACCAGCACGGTCTATGCCCCCTGGCATATTCTGGAGTCTGTGGATAAAAGATATGCACGGATAAAAGCGCTGAAAATCGTCATTGAAGAGTTGGAGAAGGCATTGTAGGAGGAAAGGCCTGCGCAGAAGGGGGAGCCGGCAGGCTCTCCCAAGGCGGCGCAAGAGGAATGGAGCGAGGAACATGAAACGGGAAACTTATCAGGAAATGATGGAAAAAACGAGGGCAAACCCCAAAAGAGTGCAGCGGATCAAAAGGGTCAACCAGCTGCTGACGGGGATTGTATTTTTTTCTTACCCCCTGTTTTTGTGCATGCTTTTTCTGGAAAAAGATGCGTTTTTGCTTCGGGCGATCGTCGTGCCGGCGGTGTCTTTTGCGGCGGTGACGGTGATCCGCCGCCTGCTGAACGTGCCGCGCCCCTATGAAAAATTCTGCGTAAAGCCGGTCTTGGAAAAGGAGACTCAGGGAAAATCCTTTCCGAGCCGCCATGTGTTTTCGGTATTTATGATCGCCGCCACCGTATTTGTCGAACACCCCGATGCGGGGATCCTGCTGGGGGCCTTAGGGCTGGTCTTAGGCGTCATCCGTGTCGCGGGCGGCGTGCATGAGCCGCGGGATGTGATAGCGGGGATAGCGGCCGCCGTCTTATGTGCTGGCATAGGCTATTACCTCATGCCATAGGGGCGGCGAGTCTGTGGCGCTTCCGATGCTCCCGGGGAGTCTGGCCGAAGCGCTTTTTAAAGGTGCGGTTGAAATAGGATAAGTTTTCATAGCCGACTTCCTCTGCGATGGCAAGAATGGAAGCGTCGGAGGAGATCAGCAGGCGGGATGCCATGGTGAGCCGGTATTCATTGAGATATTCGATGAAAGAGGTTCCCATGGTATTTTTAAAATATTTCATAAAGTGGGACTGGCTTAACCCCACCTCCGCCGCCATCTCCTCAATGGTGATTTTGTCCATATAATGATTCTCGATATATTTCAAGATCAGTTTCATTTTCTCCAGGGATCTGTAGTTTTTCACCGGAGGCTTTTTGAGGCTGCATTTGCGGAACAGAATGAAAAAGAGCATGAAAAGCTGGCTCTTGATAAAGAGCTGGTAGCCGGTGGGATGCGTCCTGCTGATCTCATCGTTGGCGTCCACGCAGGCAGCGATCTCCGCGTAGTGGGGATGCTCCGGCGTGTAGAGGAACGGGACAGAGATGCTCCCCTGCAGCAGAGGAAGAAGGAAATCGGTGGTACAGGCATCCGTTTTTTTGGAAATCAGGATGTTGGGATGGAAGATGATGTTTTCATACTCCATGCTGTTTTCTTCCAGCTGCTCGATGGAGTGGAGCTGTCCCGGCAGGATCAGGGCGATCGCGCCCGCAGATACCTCGCAGGGGACGAAATCCACAGTGATCGTGCCCGTTCCCTTCTTGATATAGATAAGCTCTACCTCCTCATGCCAGTGGATAGGAACATACTTAAAATCCAGAGGGATGGAGCAGGGATAAGTGATGTAGGGAAACAACGGGTTTCCATGTAAGATTTTTTCCTGGTAGTTTTCGTATTCTAAGATATTCATGATAGGATTGTACCACTTTTTAGCAAGATATTACAAGAAAAAAAGGAAAAAAAATCCTATAATGATACCGAACAGCAGAGATTTGAGAAAAATCATGAAAATCCGTATGGAGAGCGGAGCAATCGGGAAATATCCAAAGATAGGAAAAACAGGAGAACCCGCAAAAAGGAAAGGGATCGGCGCGGAGGCGCCAGAAATGGAGGAAGTATGGATCTGCAGAACACTGTAACGGAGAGATACGGGAAAACGATTTCCCAGTGCAGCAATGAGGAACTCTATGTCTCCTTATTGGAGATGGTCAAAGGAATGGCGAAAGAGAAAGAGAGCATTGCCGGCAAGCGCAAATTGTACTATATTTCCGCAGAGTTTCTGATCGGCAAGCTGTTATCGAACAATCTGATCAACCTTGGCATTTATGAGGAAGTAAAGCAGCTGCTCGCGAAAAACGGCAAGAGCCTCGCGGAGATCGAAGAGATCGAGCCGGAACCGTCGTTAGGGAACGGCGGCCTTGGGCGCCTTGCCGCCTGTTTCCTTGACTCTATCGCAAGCCTTGGCTTAAACGGCGACGGCGTAGGATTGAATTATCATTACGGCTTATTCAAGCAGGTCTTTGAGGACCGTCTGCAGAAAGAGACGCCGAATCCGTGGATCGAAAAGGAAAGCTGGCTGACCAGAACCGAGGTATCTTATCCCATCCGGTTCGGAGGATTCACCTTGCAGTCCAGATTGTACGATATTGATGTCATCGGTTATGACAACCGCACCACAAAGCTCCATCTTTTTGATGTGGAGAGCGTCGATGAGAGCCTAGTGGGAGAGGGCATTGACTTTGACAAAGGGGATATCGCGAAAAACCTGACCCTGTTCTTATATCCAGATGATTCGGACGACCAGGGAAGGATCCTCCGCGTGTATCAGCAGTATTTTATGGTAAGCAACGCCGCGAGGCTCATCATAGACGAGGCCTTAGAAAGGGGCAGCAACCTTTATGACCTGCATGAGTATGCGGTCATCCAGATCAACGATACGCACCCGAGCATGGTCATCCCGGAATTGATCCGGCTTCTGATGGAGCGCGGGATTTTAATGGACGAGGCCATTGGGATCGTCTCTAAGACCTGTGCCTATACCAACCACACCATCTTAGCGGAAGCGTTGGAGAAATGGCCGATCCATTTCCTGCATCAGGCCGTACCGCAGCTTCTGCCCATCATTTACGAGTTAAACAACCGCGTGCTGAAGAAATACGACGACAGATCCGTTGCCATCATTGACGAGCAGGAGCGCGTGCATATGGCGCATATGGACATTCATTACGGGTACAGCGTCAATGGCGTAGCCTATCTGCACACTGAGATTTTGAAGCATTCCGAGCTGAATAATTTCTACAGGATCTATCCTGAGAAGTTCAACAATAAGACCAACGGCATTACGTTCCGCCGCTGGCTGCTGCACTGCAATTCCGATCTGGCGGAGCTGATCTCCTCCCTGATCGGCGACGGCTACAAGAAAAACGCGGATGAGCTGGAAAAATTGGCGAGATTCGCGGATGACGCGGAGGTATTGCGGAAACTGCTGGATGTGAAAGCGGCAAGAAAGGCGGATTTAAAGGCATATCTCGCGAAGACCCAAGGGATTGCGCTGGACAGCGGCTCCATTTACGATATCCAGATCAAGCGGCTCCATGAGTATAAGAGGCAGCAGATGAACGCCCTCTATGTCATCCATAAATATCTTGAAATCAAAGCGGGCAAAAAGCCGTCGCACCCGATCACCGTGATTTTCGGCGCAAAGGCGGCTCCGGCTTATGTGATCGCGAAGGATATCATTCATTTGATCCTCTGCCTGCAGGAAGTCATCAGCAAAGATCCGGAAACCGCGCCATACTTAAAAGTCGTTATGGTGGAGAATTACAATGTGACGTTAGCGGAGAAGCTGATCCCGGCGGCAGATATCCATGAGCAGATCTCCCTCGCGTCCAAGGAAGCTTCCGGCACCTCCAATATGAAATTCATGTTAAACGGTGCGGTGGCAATCGGTACGCTGGACGGCGCGAACGTTGAGATGCACCAGTTTGTGGGAGATGACAATATCTATATCTTCGGCGAGTCCTCTGAGGAGGTCATCAAGCATTATGAAAAAGGGGATTATGTCCCCAAAACCTACTATGAGAAAGATGCGGACATCAAGCGTGCCATTGACTTTATCGTCAGCGACACCTTAATGGAAGTGGGGCGCAGAGAGAATTTAGAGCGTCTGTACCATGAATTGCTCAACAAAGACTGGTTTATGACCCTGCCGGACTTCAAGGATTATGTGAAAACCAAAGAGCGCATCTATGCGGATTATGAGGACCGCATGGCATGGGCGAAGAAAATGCTGATAAACATCAGCAAAGCGGGATTCTTCTCCTCCGACAGAACCATCGCGCAGTACAATGAAGATATCTGGCATCTGTAAAAAATGATTGCAGAATAAAAAAGGGGCGTGATGCACCGTGCCGATAAGGCGGGGGACATCACGCTTTTTTCAGGGCGGTCATTTCACAGTAAAATCCTTTCATTACCACAGCGGATACTGCTCTACGCTTCCCTTGGATCTGAGGATTTCCGGCTCCACAGCCGCGTCTGTTTCTTCGATCTTGTTCACATGGATCGTAAACATCCAGTCGTCTCCATAATCATAATGGAGTGAAAAATTCTGCCCCTTTTCCAATCCGATCCGGTCTATCTTGATATCCGTGGACGGCTCGCCGTCTTGCGGCTGGCACTCATAACTGTTTTCGCTGTACATCTTATTGTCCATGCAGAACTCATACAAATGCTCATCCGTAAAATCAAAGGCGTCCAGGATCGATCTGCATAAATCGTTCAGTGTTTTTTCGCCCGTCATCTCTATGACCCGGTACACTTCCCTGGCGCGCCCCGCCGGATATATCTTGAACGTATACTTCTTCATCTCGCACCTCCTCTCCCTGTAAAACGCGTGCGTTTCCAAAAGATGTCTGCCTTTAGAAACCGCTTGCTTGGATTGTAGCACAGAATCAGGGAAAACTCAATCAGATCGCCAGCAGATTCTGTTGAAAACAGGAAACAGCTGTTGTATGATAGGAGAAAATACATACACCATAAAGGAGAGCGGGATGTTATACATAGGAATCGATTTGGGCACGTCTGCGGTGAAGCTCCTGCTGATGGATGCGGACGGAACCGTAAAAAATATGGTATCCAGGGAATACCCCCTGTACTTTCCCAGACATGGCTGGTCGGAACAAAACCCAAAAGACTGGTATCGGGAAACCATGCTGGGATTAAAAGAGCTGCTTGCGGGCTTTGAGGCAGAGCAGGCAGCCGGAATTAGCTTTGGCGGGCAAATGCACGGGCTTGTGATATTAGATGAAAAGGATGAGGTCATCCGCCCGGCCATTCTTTGGAATGACGGCAGGACCACGGAAGAATGCGGGTATCTCAATGAGGTGATCGGCAGGGAGACCCTCTCCCGCTATACGGCAAACATTTCCTTTACGGGATTTACCGCTCCGAAACTATTGTGGGTAAAGGACAAAGAACCGGAACATTTTGCTAAAATCAAAAAGATTATGCTGCCGAAGGATTACATTGCTTACCGGTTAACCGGAGTTCACTGTACTGATGTTTCGGATGCCTCCGGCACGCTTCTTTTTGATGTAAAGAACCGCTGCTGGTCCAAAGAGATGTGTGAGATCTGCGGTATCAAAGAAGAAATGCTGCCAAAGGTGTATGAGAGTTCTGCGTGTGTGGGAACCCTTCTTCCGAAAGTGGCGGAGGAGCTTGGAATTTCCGCGGAAGTGAAAGTGGCGGCGGGAGCCGGCGACAATGCGGCGGCAGCCGTTGCGGCAGGAACCATAGGAGACGGCGGGTGCAATCTTTCTCTCGGAACCAGCGGCACGGTTTTTATTTCCTCGGATAACTTCAGGGTGGATAAGAACAATGCCCTGCACGCATTCTGCGACGCCAATGGAGCTTACCATTTGATGGGCTGTATGCTTTCCGCTGCCTCCTGTAACAAATGGTGGATGGAGAACATTCTGCGGACGAAGCAGTATGACGCGGAGCAGGAGCACATTGTAAAACTGGGAGAAAACCATGTGTTTTATCTCCCCTACCTGATGGGGGAGCGTTCTCCCCATAATGACCCCGATGCTAGGGCGGTCTTTATCGGCATGACCATGGACACCGCAAGAGAGGAAATGACTCAGGCCGTGTTAGAGGGCGTGGCTTTTGCCTTTCGCGATTCCCTTGAGGTGGCGAAATCTCTGGGGATTTCCCCGGAACGCGCCAAAATCTGCGGCGGCGGCGCGAAGAGTCCGCTTTGGAAGAAGATCATCGCCAATGTGCTAAACATAAGGTTGGATATTTTAGAGACAGAAGAGGGGCCTTCCTTGGGAGCTGCCATGCTAGCGGCAGTGGCCTGTGGGGAGTATCAAAGCGTGCGGGAAGCCGCGGCAAAGATCGTGAAAGCAGTAGATACCGTGCAGCCGGAGCCGGAGCTTGCGGCGAAATATGAGGCGAGGTATCAGCAGTTCAAAAACATATATCCGGCGTGCAGAGAGCTGTTTCGTCAATTAGCATAGACAGGAGGAGAAAAATGAACAATATTCCAGAGGTAAAAGTAGGGATTGTGGCAGTAAGCAGGGACTGTTTTCCCGAGTCGCTGTCGGTCGGCAGAAGAGAGGCGTTGGTAAAGGCTTATCACGAAAAATATGGCAGCGGTGACATCTATGAATGCCCCGTCTGCATCGTCGAGAGTGAGATCCATATGCTGCGGGCCTTAGAGGACGTGAAACATGCGGGCTGCAATGCCCTTTGCGTGTATCTTGGAAATTTCGGGCCGGAGATTTCTGAGACGCTGCTCGCAAAATACTTTGACGGGCCTAAAATGTTTCTTGCGGCGGCGGAGGAGTCTCAGAATAACCTGACTCAGGGACGCGGTGATGCGTACTGCGGCATGTTAAATGCCAGCTACAATCTGAAACTGAGGAATGTAAACGCCTACATTCCAGAATATCCCGTGGGAGACGCGGCAGAGTGCGCCGACATGATCCATGAGTTTTTGCCGGTCGCGAGAGCCATCATCGGACTCTCCGGGCTTAAAATCATTTCTTTTGGGCCAAGACCGTTGAACTTCTTAGCCTGTAATGCGCCCATCCACCAGCTGTACAACCTTGGGGTGGAGATAGAGGAAAATTCGGAGCTGGATTTATTCGAGGCCTTCCATAAACACGCCGGAGACGAGAGGATCCCTAAAGTGGCTGCCGATATGGCATCAGAGCTTGGGGCGGGAAACAAAAAACCGGAGATGTTGGAAAAATTAGCACAGTATGAGCTGACTCTTCTCGACTGGGCCGAGGCGCACAAGGGCTGCCGCAAATATATCGCGATCGCCGGAAAATGCTGGCCCGCTTTTCAGACACAGTTTGGCTTTGTTCCCTGCTATGTCAACAGCCGTCTGACGGGACGCGGTATTCCGGTATCCTGCGAAGTAGATATTTACGGCGCTTTAAGTGAGTTTATCGGAACCTGTGTCAGCGGGGACGTCGTTACGCTTTTGGACATCAATAACTCCGTGCCAAAGGATATGTATGAAGAATCCATTCAAAACCGCTTTCCTTATAAACATACAGATACTTTTATGGGCTTCCACTGCGGAAATACCTGCTCTAAGAAATTGAGCAATTATGAGATGAAGAACCAGATGATCATGGCGAGAAGCCTTCCGGAGGAAGTGACGAATGGAACCCTTGAGGGGGATATTGTGCCGGGAGAGATCACGTTTTTCCGCCTTCAGTCCACCTCCGACAGCAGGCTTCGGGCTTATGCCGCACAGGGAGAAGTGCTGCCGGTGGCGACCCGTTCCTTTGGCTCCATTGGCGTATTTGCGATACCGGAAATGGGACGTTTCTATCGTCATGTGCTGATACAGAAAAACTATCCCCACCATGGGGCGGTGGCATTTGGCCATTACGGAAAGGCGCTGTTTGAAGTGTTCAAGTATCTTGGCGTGCCCATGGAAGATATCAACTATAACCAGCCGGCAAGCCTGCCATATCCAACAGAAAGTCCTTTCTGTTAGAAAGCCCTTTCTGCTAGAAAATCCATATCCAGCAGAAAGTCCATTCTGCTAGAAAGTCCCTATCCAGCAGAAATCTTTTCTGCAAGAAAATCCTTTTTCAAGGTAAAAAGGATCTCGCGCCAACAAAAGCTTTTGTTCCCAAAAGAGCTTTTGTGCCATAAAAAGGTTTTGTGCCAAAAAAAGGTCTTGTGCCATAAAAGGCTTTCGCGCCATAAAACGGGGTGCTGCCTTAAGATTGCGGCAGGCCGTCCTGATGTTCCCGTCAGGACGGCCTGCTTTTTCTCTTCCGCGAATCCTGCCGCTGTTATCCGGCAGGTCAGGGAGAGGCATTTGGAAGTATCTACCGGTAGATTCTTGCCGCATCCTCTGATACAATGCAGTTGTGACACAAACGAAATAATTGTGTAATAACTAATTAACAAAGTGGCAACATTTGGAAGAAACCAAGGAGTAAGGATGGAGGAATACGACAATGAGTAAGAGAAGGAAGCTGATAGCGTTATTGCTTGCGGGAACGATTTTAAGCGCGGATGCCGGAATCTCCCTGTCTGCCGCGGTGATCAAGGAAGCGGCGGAAAATATCGCCATCGCGACGGTAACAGATTATGTAAATCTCCGGGCGGAGCCTACGACAGAGAGCGAGGCGGTGGGAAAGCTCTATGCCAACGCTGCGGCTACGGTGCTGGAAACCGTGACGGACGAGGCGGGGGAAGCCTGGCATAAAATAAATTCCGGTTCCGTGGAAAATGCCTATGTAAAGGCGGAATTTGTGTCGGTGGGAGATGAGGAACGGATACGCCAGGCGGGGACCCGCTATGCGACGGTAAAAACGACCACTCTTTTCGTGCGGAAGGAACCGGGAACAGATTCGCCCGTGATCGGAATGCTGCCGGACGGGGACGACGTAAAGGTGTTAGAAGAACGGGACGACGGATGGCTGAAAGTTTCCGTGGAAAATAAAGAAAGCTACATATCCGGCGATTACACGGAACTCTGGACGGATTATGCCCAGGCGGAATCCAAAGCGGAGGAGGAAGCAAGACTTGCCAGGGAAGAGGCAGAGCGCAAGGCGGCGGAAAAAGCGGAAGGAAGGACGAAAGAGCAGGGGGTGAAAAAGGAGAGCGCTAAGGCTTCCGGCAGCTCAAAGGGACAGGCTGTGGTAAACTATGCCAGCCAGTTCGTGGGAAACCCCTATGTCTACGGCGGCAGCAGCCTGACCAATGGGGCGGACTGTTCCGGATTTGTCATGAGCGTCTATGCCGCCTTTGGAGTCAGCCTGCCCCATTCTTCCAGAGCCTTAAGAAACGTGGGCTATGGAGTGAGCATGGATCAGATACAGCCGGGAGACATTGTCTGCTACAACGGCCATGTGGGGCTTTACGCGGGCAATAACACGCTGCTCCACGCAAGCTCCCCCAGATCCGGGATCAAATATACCTCTCCGATCACCTATCGTGAGATTTTAGCGATACGGAGGATTTTTTAAAAAGCAGCAGCGAACGTTTCGGCGTTGATCACCTGGTTGCGCCCGTGGCTCTTAGCATAATACAGGGCGGCGTCCGCGGCGGCGAACAGGGTGTCGAAATTATGGCAGGTTTCAGAGGAAAAAGCCACGCCGATGCTTGCCTGGGCGGTGACGGTAATGGTCTGCTGAGACGCGCTCCAGCAGATCTCCTGCCGCAAAAGCTCCGCGGAACACAGAACCTGTGAGGGGTCGCTGACGGAGCTAAGGTAGATCAGAAACTTGTCGCCGCCGACTCTTGCGCAGAGCGCGGTATCCTTAAAATATCTCTGGATCACGGAGGCGGTCTGGCAGATAAGGGCATCTCCGGTCAGATGGCCGAGGATGTCATTGATCTGGTTTAAATGGTCAAGATCCACCAAAATCATAGCGGAGGGAGCCTTTGCGATATGGGTCAGGTCCTCTTCCACCAAAAAACGGATGGTCTGCTTGTTGAGCAGGCCCGTCATATGGTCTAGCTGGTTCTTCTCCTGGAACTTTTCCGCGGCGGGCTGAAATTCATGGCGCTCCTCCATAAAGCTGAAACAATAGAGCTTTGCCTTGCGCTGCTCCTCGGCATAGCGGAAGCGGTAAGCCATAAACTCGCCGCAGGATAACGAATATTCCCAATCGCTTAGGTAGCGGGAAGCGTAATCCGCTTCCTGCTTTTGCAGCCGGTACTGCAGGAATATGACAGGCATCTGGATGGCATGGCTCTGCAGGGCATTCAAAAGCTGGCGCGCTTCTTTTTGCCGATCATGAGATAGCAGATAGCTGCAGGCGTCAAAATAAAATTCAGAAGATGCCAGAAAGTCATTGTCCGAAAGAGACAGGCTGAGGAGTTCGGAGAAGCTTTGCGAAAACAGCTCCTCCTGCCCGCTGTCAAGGCGGAGGCGGATGCTTAAATTCAGAAAAGCGGCGCGGACAAAAGAAACAGGGGCTTTTTCCGGGGCGTCTCCGCATGCTTCCATCAGGGAAACCGCCTGCTGCCGCTGATGGTTCCTGTAGAAGGTCATGGCCTTGCAGATCTGGCAGAAATGGCGGGAAACATCATCTTCCCCGCTGTGGGACAACGCCAGGTCAAAGTGTTCTAAGGCGGCGTCATAGTTTTCCAAGGATGCGTGCAAAGCTCCGAGGTTGATGCAGCTGCTCACCAGCTCTGCTTCAAAGCCGCAGCGTTCGCTGATGGATCTGCACATGCGGTAGTTGCTGATGGCCGCGGCGTCCTGTTCGAGAAAGCGGAACGTCAGCCCGAGAATGTTATAGGATAAGGCGTCTAAGATCTTAAAATCCCGTTGCTTCGGCGCTTTGATGCAGCGGGTGAGGCAGCTGATCGCCTCGTGAAAGCTGCCCGTCCGGAAAAAATATTCCCCCTCATAAAAAAGCAGCTGGGAAAGCTCTTCGGGATTATGGGAATCGACTACTTCTGCGAAATCTTTGTATAATTGATAGGTATTCTCTGTGATGGGAAGAAAACGCTGCCGTTTCAGTTCTTCGATAAGCGTCTCTTTGTCTTTTATTTTCATAAGGTGTCCTGCCTTTTTCAAAATCAAAATGATGGAAGCTATGTATGATCATAATATGTATTATTATAAAAGGAAATCTCAAGCAAAACAAGTATGAGAAAAGGATTTTTCACAAAATCTGTAACAGTTCAGCCATAAGCAGACTTGCGGGCGAATCATGCTTGCATGAAGGAGCACGCAAGAATGCTTATGAGCGGGACGCCATCTTATGAGCAATCCGCTTGCAAAGCAAGGAACTTGCTTTTTGCAAGCTTTGAAGCACGCAGTGCGGGATTGCGAATGGCGGCGCTGAACTGTTACCAAAATCTGAATCCGTCCGGGCACAAGCAGGCAGCAAGCTCCCTGCAAGCGGAAGCGCATGGCGCGAGATCGCGGACGGCGCGGGCGGACTGCCCCGGAAAATTTGTGAAATCCTACGCTTTGGCGGGAGGAATCCAAAGGATTTGGGGAAAAATGCACAAGATAAAATCCGCCGTGCCGGAAAAAAGTGAAAAATCATTGTACACAAATGCGTAAAATCACAAAACGGCACTGTGAAAATTGTCGAAGGCTCCAGAAGAACGCCGCTGGCGGGATAGGATGTTTGAAATTGACAAATCCGCAAAGCTATGTCATAGTTAAGGCGGATAACCGAACACGGTATTTGTTTTTGCAGTGATACAGGAAAGGATAAGTTTATGGTAGTAAGAAAGATTAAACTGACGGATACGGAGGATGTGAAAGAATTTGTGGAATCTGCCGGAAGATGTGATTTTGAGATTGACGTATACTATAACCGCGCTGTCATAGACGCAAAATCATTGCTGGGGATGCTCTATCTAGGCTTTTGCAAGGAGCTGACCATTAAATACGGTGGAGATAATGCAAGCTTTGAAAACATAGTAAATAAATATGCGATCGCGTAATATGCCGCAGTATCATTTCAGACAGCCTTTGTGACAAAGGCTGTTTTTGTCGTATCATCAAGTTATGGATAAATGGATTGGAAAAGAGAAAAAAGAAATCATAAAAATATCTGTGCGCAACCTAGTGGAATTCCTTCTGCGGGAGGGGGATATCGACAACCGCCGCGGCAGGGCGGCATCACCGGAAGCCATGCAGGCGGGCAGCCGCATCCACAGGAAGATCCAAAAGAGCATGGGGAGCGGTTATCAAGCGGAGGTCCCTCTGAAAATCACCCTTGAGCAGGAGGCGTATCTGCTGACGGTAGAGGGCAGGGCCGACGGCATTCTGACCGAGGGCGGTCCGCAGCGGAAAGTTACCATCGATGAGATCAAGGGCGTCTATCTGCGGGTAGATCTGCTGGAGGATGCTCTGAAGGTACACAAAGCACAGGCAATGTGCTACGCCTACATCTACGCCCTGCAGCAGGGACTCGCGCAGATCACGGTGCGGATGACCTATTGCAATCTGGACACGGAGGAGATGCGGTATTTCCATTATGGCTTTTCCTTTGCGGAATTGTCCCAGTGGTTTGACCGCTTGATCGGGGAATATAAAAAATGGGCGGATTTCCAGCATAAGTGGCGGGATTTCAGGCAGGCATCCATTCACAAGCTGGAATTTCCCTACGCATACCGAAAGGGGCAGAGAGAGCTGGCGGCAGGGGTATACAGGACGATCTTCCGGAGAAAAACGCTGTTCATCCAGGCGCCCACGGGAGCCGGCAAGACCATATCTACGGTCTTTCCGGCGGTAAAGGCGGTGGGGGAGGGACTGGGAGATAAGATCTTTTACCTGACGGCAAAGACCATCACAGGCACGGTGGCGAGAGAAGCCTTTGAACTGCTGCGCAGACAGGGGTATCAGGCAAAGATCCTTACCATTACCGCGAAAGAAAAGCTCTGCAAGTGTGAGGAGATGGACTGCAATCCAGAGCATTGCCCTTATGCCAGGGGGCATTACGACAGGATCAACGACGCCGTATTCCAGTTATTGCAGAGAGAAGACGTCATCACCAGGGAAATCCTCTTAGAACAGGCGGAGCGGCACAGGGTATGCCCCTTTGAGCTTTGCCTCGATACCGCCTCCTGGGCGGACGACATCATTTGTGATTACAATTATGTGTTTGATCCGAATGTGTGCCTGAAGCGCTTTTTTGCGGAGGGGATCCGGGGAGACTATATTTTCCTGGTGGATGAGGCGCACAATTTAGTGGAACGCGGCAGGGAGATGTACAGCGCGGCGCTGTATAAGGAAGAGTTATCGGAGATAAGAAAGCTGCTGAAAAACCATATGCCAAGAAAAGCAGAGCGGGCCTTTGCCAGATGCGGCAAGCTCCTGCTGCAATATAAGCGGGATTGCGAGACGCGCAGGATTTATGACCATGTGGGCGGCCTGGCATCCGCCCTGACGCAGCTTGCCTCGGAGCTGGAGGGTTTTCTGCAGGAAATGCCGGAATTTCCGCAGCAAAAGAAGGTGGCGGAGTGTTATCTGAACGTGCGGAAGTTTCTCAGCGTTTATGATCTGGTGGACGACCGCTATGTGATCTACACAGAGCATGAAACCGGAGGCAGATTTAAAATAAAACTTTTCTGCGCCGACCCGTCGAAAAACCTGCGGGAGAGGATGGACAAGGGCAATGCCGCGATCTTATTTTCCGCCACCCTGCTGCCCATCTCCTATTACAGGAATCTGCTCTCCGCGAGAGCGGATGATTATGCCATCTATGCGGAGACGGCCTTTTCCGATGAAAACCGCCTGATCCTCCTCGGCAGTGACGTCAGCAGCAGATACGCCAGGAGGGGCCAGGCCGAATATGAGCGTATCGCCTCTTATATCAAGAAGACGGCGGAGGCAAAGCGGGGGAATTATATGGTGTTTTTTCCGTCCTACCGCATGATGGAAGATGTTTATGAGCGTTTCCGCATCCTCTGCGGGGGAGCGGCAAACGGCGGCGCGGAGGATGCCCCCGCCGTTCCCATACACAGCATCTGTCAGCAGTCCGGCATGAGAGAGGAAGAGCGGGAGGCATTTCTGCGGGAATTTTCCGGCGCGCGCTCCGGGGAACGGGGAGGCTCCCTTGTGGCATTCTGTGTGCTGGGAGGCATCTTCGGAGAGGGGATCGACTTGAAGAAAGAACAGCTCATCGGCGCGATCATCGTGGGGACGGGACTCCCCCAGATCAGCCATGAGAGGGAGATCCTGATGGATTATTACGAAAAACGCTCCGGGGAGGGCTTTGACTATGCCTACCGCTACCCGGGCATGAACAAGGTGCTGCAGGCGGCGGGGCGCGTCATACGAACGGCGGAGGACGTGGGGATCATCGAGCTTTTAGACGAGCGGTTTTTACAGAGCGGCTACCGGAACCTGTTTCCCAGAGAATGGGAGAACTGTTCCGTCTGCCGCGTGGAGACGGTCAGCGGACTGTTAGAGGGATTCTGGAGCGGGCGGGAGGCGGAAACAGAACTTCCCCTAGGGCGTGACGGAGGGCAGCAGATTTAAAAATTCTTCCGCAGGCCGCGCCATGGGCAGCGCGGGGTTGATGGCGGCCACCATCTGCCGCTTGGGCAGCGCCTCCTTTGTTTTTACAATATATAGATCTTTGGCATCTCTGCTCAGGCAGTAATCTGGAACGAATGCGATGCCAAGCCCTATGCGGGCGAGGTCGATCAGCAGATCGTTGGAGCTTAGCTCGATTTCGGGGATCAGCTCTAACTGATGCTGCAGGAACAGATTGTGCAAAAATTCGCTGGTGGTGCTTTTCCGGTCCAGCATTAAGATGGGGTACTGCCGCAGCTCCGCCAGGGAGACCTCCCGCTGCCCGAAAGGGTAATAGGCGGGATTGGCGATGAAAACATCTGTGAAGCGGAAGACGGTTTTCTGGATGCAGGAGTGGTTTAAGTGAGAGTTCGGAAAGTTTGCCACCACCAGATCTACGTTTCCCTGCTCTAAAAGCTCCGCACAGCTTAGGGAGGGGGCATTAGTCACCTTGATGGGGACCTGGCGGAATTTCTGGTGGAATTGCTTCAGATAGGGCACCAGAAAATAGCGGCAGATGGTGTCGCTGGCTCCGATATGGAGCTGTCCGCAGCCGAGGGCGCTAGAGTCGAGAAGCTGGCTCTCGCCCCGCCGGATGAGATTCATGGCCGGCTCGATATGCTTGAAAAGAACCTTGCCCGCCGGGGTGAGCTGCACTTTCTTGGTAGTGCGGAGAAACAAAGGCTGCCCGAATTTCCTCTCCAGCGTTTTGATAGACTGGCTGACCGCGGACTGGGAGATGAAAAGCTGCTTGCTCGCTTCTGAGAAACTTAAGGAAGCGGCGACAAAATAAAAGACCTTGTAAAGTTCGTAATTGATATCCATGGGAACCTCTATTCCGGGAAAGAAACGCTCCGGCGGGACAAAACGTTCCAGAGAACGCCAAACGATGGTTACGGGCTTTATTATATATGAATTGTTTTAATAAATCAAATTAAATATATTAATTATACTTATCCGACGGCCTGTGTTATACTTTACGGGTACACAAACGAAAGCAAAACGCAGCAGGGAAAAGCAAAAGCTATAGGAAAAGCAAACGCAGCGGGGAAAAGCAAAAGCTATAGGAAAAGCAAACGCAGCGGGAAAGAAAAACGCAGCAGGAAAAGAAAAAACTATAGGAAAAGAAAAACGCTATAGGAAAAGAAAAACGCTATGGGAAACTGGGAGGAATCATACATGAGCAAGGTAAGACGCGTATATGTAGAAAAAAAACCGGAATTTGCGGTGCATGCAAAGGAGCTTTTATCAGAGATAAAAAGCTATCTTGGCATCCGTGCCGCGAAGAAAGTCCGGGAGCTGATCCGCTATGACATAGAAAACCTTTCCGAGGACACCTATCGGAAAGCGCTGGTGACAGTGTTCTCCGAGCCGCCGGTGGACGATATTTACGAGGAAACCTTTGACCGAAACGGCGCAGGCGCATTTTCCGCAGAGTTTCTCCCCGGGCAGTTTGACCAGAGGGCCGATTCGGCAGAGCAGTGCCTAAAGCTCTTAAACGAGGCGGAGGAGCCTCTGATCCGCACCGCGGTGACCTATGTCATCGAGGGGGATCTTACGGAGGAGGAATGGAGCGCCATCAAAAAGCACTGCATCAATCCGGTGGATTCCCGTGAGGCTGCCCCGGAAAAGCCGGAGACTCTGGCACAGGACTTTGATGAGCCGGGGGATGTCGCGGTCTTTGACGGCTTTTCCGCCATGCCGGAGCAGGAGTTAAAGGGATTGTATGATTCTTTCAATCTCGCCATGACATTCAAGGATTTCCTGCATATCCAGAAGTATTTCAAAAACGAGGAGAACAGGGATCCGTCTGTGACGGAAATCCGCGTGCTGGACACCTACTGGTCCGATCATTGCCGCCATACCACGTTTTCTACCGAATTAAAGGACGTGTCGTTTGAGGAAGGCTATTATAAAGAGCCGATGAAGAATACCTATGAGGATTACCTTGCCTCCCATAACCGGTTATACGCCGGAAGAGATGATAAATTTGTCTGCCTGATGGATCTGGCTTTAATGGCGATGAAGCGACTCAAAGAAGAAGGAAAATTACAGGATCAGGAAGAATCCGAGGAGATCAATGCCTGCTCCATTGTAATTCCGGTGGAAGTGGACGGGGAGGAAGAGGAGTGGCTTTTGAACTTCAAAAATGAGACTCACAACCATCCCACCGAGATCGAGCCATTTGGCGGCGCTGCCACCTGCCTTGGCGGAGCCATCCGCGACCCGCTTTCAGGGCGCACCTATGTCTATCAGGCGATGCGCGTCACCGGAGCGGCGGATCCTACGGTTTCTGTCAAAGACACGATAGAAGGGAAATTGCCCCAGAAAAAATTAGTCCGGGAGGCAGCCCACGGCTACAGCTCCTACGGCAACCAGATCGGCCTTGCCACAGGCTATGTGAAAGAGATCTATCATCCTGATTATGTGGCGAAGCGCATGGAGATCGGCGCTGTTTTGGGGGCGGCTCCAAGACGCGCCGTACAAAGGCTCACCTCTGACCCCGGAGATGTGATTATTTTACTGGGCGGAAGAACAGGGCGCGACGGCATCGGCGGCGCGACAGGCTCCTCAAAAGCGCACAATACGGAATCCACCGCTGTCTGCGGCGCGGAGGTGCAGAAAGGAAATCCGCCCACCGAGCGTAAGATCCAGAGACTTTTCCGCCGTGAGGAAGTGACCCGTATCATCAAAAAATGCAACGATTTTGGAGCCGGAGGCGTATCGGTTGCCATCGGTGAGCTGGCAGACGGTATCCGGGTACAGCTTGATAAAGTGCCGAAAAAATATGCGGGCTTAGACGGGACGGAAATCGCCATCTCAGAGTCCCAGGAGCGCATGGCAGTGGTAGTTGCCCCGAAAGATGTAAAGACGTTTCTGGCCTATGCCGCAGAGGAAAATTTAGAGGCGGTGGAGGTTGCGGTGGTGACGGAAGAGCCAAGGCTGGTGCTGGAGTGGAGGGGAAAGGAAGTCGTAAATATTTCCCGTGCATTCTTAAACACAAACGGCGCTCATCAGGAAACTTCCGTTACAGTTGAGATGCCGGATCCAAAAGAGAATTACTTTCAGAAGATCTCTTCCGCAAAAGTTTCGGATGCGGTGGCACAGGGAGATATGAGACAGGCATGGTTAGCCGTTCTGTCTGATCTGAATGTCTGTTCACAAAAAGGTCTTGTAGAGCGGTTTGACGCTTCTATCGGCGCCGGCAGCGTCTATATGCCTTTTGGCGGCAGATATCAGCTGACGGAAACCCAGTCTATGGCGGCAAAGCTTCCTGTCCTCGAAGGGGACTCAGACACCGTCACCCTGATGGCCTACGGCTTCGATCCCTATCTGTCGAGCTGGAGCCCCTATCACGGGGCGGTATATGCTGTGCTGGAATCCCTCTCCCGCATAGTGGCGGCGGGCGGGGATTACAGCAGGGTGCGTTTCACGTTCCAGGAATATTTCCGCAGAATGAACGGGGATCCGAAACGCTGGAGCCAGCCCTTTGCGGCGTTATTGGGCGCATATGACGCGCAGATCGGGTTTGGGCTGCCCTCCATCGGAGGCAAAGATTCCATGTCGGGAACGTTTAATGAGATTGACGTTCCCCCGACTCTGGTTTCTTTTGCGGTGGATGTGGCAAAGGAGAAAGAAATTATCACGCCGGAATTAAAAGCGGCAGGCAATCCGCTGGTGCTTTTTACCATCAAAAAAGACGCTTACGACCTGCCGGTGTATCAGCAGGTGATGAAGCTCTACGACGTGCTTCACAACCTGATCGGAGAGGGCGTGATCCTGTCTGCCTACGCCCTGGACGGAAAAGGTCTGGCGGCAGCCCTGAGTAAAATGGCTTTCGGCAACAGGCTTGGCGTGACGGTCAGCGAAGAGATGACCGCGGATACCTTGTTTGGCGCAGGCTTTGGAAATATTGCGGCGGAGGTTCCGACAGAGAAAATGGCACGGCTTAAGGCGGCATTTGAACAGGCGGGTCTGTCAGAGTATGCGGTTTTAGCAGGCAGGGTCAATGAAGAAGAGAGCTTTTGCTACAGAAGTATGCGTCTGTCTCTTAAGGAAGCGCTAGAGGCGTGGACTAAGCCTTTAGAGAAAGTATTTCCTACCAGAGCGACCGACAACACACAGGAAGTGCAAACAGGTCTTTATCAAGCGGAGCATGTGTATATCTGCAAACATAAAGTGGCAAAGCCAACGGTATTTATTCCCGTATTTCCGGGGACAAACTGCGAGTATGACAGCGCAAGGGCCTTTCAGCGGGCGGGCGCGGACACGGTGGTGAAAGTATTCAGGAATCTGACTGCCAGCGATATCCGCGAATCGGTAGAGGTATTTGCCAAAGCCATCGCGCAGTCACAGATTGTCATGTTCCCGGGCGGTTTCTCCGCGGGAGACGAGCCGGAGGGATCCGCGAAATTCTTTGCGGCTGCGTTCCGCAATGCCAAGATGGCGGAGGAGATGATGAAATTGCTGAATGAGAGGGACGGTCTTGTCCTCGGCATCTGCAACGGCTTCCAGGCATTGATCAAGCTTGGCCTTGTGCCTTACGGCGAGATACGTCCCCAGGCGGCGGATTCACCGACCCTGACGTATAACACCATCGGCCGCCATATCAGCAAGATGGTGTATACCAAGGTAGTGTCCGGCAAGTCTCCCTGGCTGGCGGGGGCGGAGCTTGGAAAGACCTACTGTAACCCGGCCTCCCACGGGGAGGGGCGTTTTGTGGCTCCGAAGGAGTGGCTGGAGAGGCTTTTTGCAGAGGGGCAGGTGGCGACCCAGTATGTCAATGAAGCGGGCGTGCCTACCATGGATGAAGAATGGAACGTCAATGGATCCTATCTGGCGGTGGAGGGCATTACAAGCCCGGACGGCCGCGTCCTTGGGAAAATGGCGCACTCCGAGCGGCGCGGCAGAAGCGTTGCCCTTAATATCTGCGGAGAGCAGGACCTGCGACTCTTTGAGTCCGGCGTGGCTTACTTCAGATAGAGCAGAGCGTCAAGAAGACCGATATCCTGACGCGCAACACAGGGAAATGTTAGAAGTTTCAAAAGAGCGGATCGGAAGAGCGGACAAAAAGAGGAAAGAGCGCGATGAATGAAACGAGTGGCCGTTTGAAAAGGAGCAGTTGGACATGGAAATGATAGAACATGAGTATAGCCGTGAGGATCTGATACGCAGGCTGGATGCGTATCTGGATAAAACGCTTGGTGAGGCAGATGTCAATCATGTCTTCGATAAAGCAAAGGCAAATCCTAAGATTACCGGCATTGCGGGGGACGTGGTTGAACAATCCATCCTGGGTTATCCGGCAGATAATCGTCAGGAACCGGATCTGATTATCGATGGCGTTAAAACGGAATTAAAAACCACGGGTATCAGATATTCTAAAAAAGAAAAGAACCGCTATGAAGCCAAGGAACCCATGTCGATTACGGCTGTTTCCCCGAATGCGATCGTTTCTGAAACGTTTGAAAACTCGAATTTCTGGCATAAGCTGGAGCATATGCTGCTCGTTTATTACCTTTATAAATCAGCAGTAACGGTAAGCGCAGCGGATTATGCCCATTTCCCGATCAAGGGGTATGAATTTTTTGAATTCAGCGATGAGGATAGAGAAATACTGAAAAGTGACTGGACGGCTGTCAGGGATTTTATTGCGAAGCTTCAAAAGCAATATGATGACTATGAGTCGCAGTACCCGAGGCTCTCTTCGGAATTGAGACGTGAGCTTTTATACATCGATACAGCTCCGAGATGGCCGCACCCGCCGAGATTCAGGCTCAAGAGGTCTGTGGTGACCAGAATCGTCCAGGAACATTTCGGGCAATCGCTGGAACAGTTGCCGGGGCGGTATAGCAGTTACTCTGATATAGACCGGAAGTGCCGCAGTCTGGCTGCTGCTTACGGGGGCAAAACCGTGGAGGAGCTTGCAAAGATATTTTCTCTTGGTGGCAGGCTCGATGGAAAGGCGGTTAGCGAAAGGCTGATCGTCAGGATGTTTGGCGGTCAGGCAAAGAAGCTGCAAAAGATAGAACTTTTCAGCAAAATAGGGATGCTGGGCAAATCCATTGTCTTGACCAAAGAGGGATTAAGAACAGAAGACATGAAGCTTTTCCGCATAGATTTTGATGAAATCAGCGATCAGGATATTGATTTTGAGGATTCCTCGTTCTACAGTTATTTTGCAGACAGACAGATGCTTTGTATTGTATTTGAGGAACCAGATACGGAAGCTGCGTTTAAGGAAAACAAGTTTCTCGGGTTTAAGAGGTTTATCTTTGATCAGGAGCTTATAGAAGAAAAAGTACGCCCTGTGTGGGATAAAATCAGGTATCTCATAGTTTCTGGAGAACTGAAAGATGTAGTTGCGATTGACAGGAAAACAGGAAAGCCAAAGATGAATCCAAAAACCGGAACGATTCAATCTGCACCGAATTTTCCCAAATCATCTGAGGGAGATCTATTTGTCAGAGGATCAGGTTCGGACTCAACATATAAGCCTGAAGCCGTTAACGGAATACATATGTATAGACAATATCTCTGGATGAAAGGCACATACCTCGCGGACTGTTTATCGGAGATAGCGTTCCTGTAAAAAGCAGTTGATCTTTTGGAGATCATATGCTAATATGGATTCTGTCCAAAGGAGAAACATTTTGTCTTATGAATACAACGAAAACTTAAAGGAGATAAACACTATGAAGAAGACAGTCTGCGAGCTGTTTGCAGGTGTGGGAGGATTTCGGTGCGGCCTGAACAATATATCTGCATTGGAGGACTTTGATAAAAAGGAAAAATGGGATACGGTTTGGTTCAGTCAATGGGAGCCTTCAGAAAAAAAAACGCAGTATGCGCATGACTGCTATGTGTATCATTTTGGAACGAGCCTTGATGCGGACGGCAATGATACAACAAACTGGAATATTGAAGAGGTTGATAAAAGCAAATTGCCGGATTTCAATCTGCTCGTCGGCGGGTTTCCGTGCCAGGATTATTCAGTAGCTTCAACGCTCTCAACGTCAAAGGGGTTGGAAGGTAAAAAAGGGATACTCTGGTGGTCAATCAGAGAGGTGCTTGAGGAGAAAAAAACACCGTTTGTGCTTCTTGAGAATGTTGACAGGCTTCTTAAATCCCCGGCAAAGCAAAGGGGCAGGGATTTTGGGATCATACTTGCTTGTTTCAGAGACGAAGGCTACACGGTGGAATGGCGGGTGATCAATGCCGCGGATTATGGATATCAGCAGAGAAGGCGGCGCGTCTTTATTTTTGCATATAAGAATGACACAAAATATGCCGGGAAGACATTATCTGTTATAAAATATGAGAAAGAAGATGCGTTAAACCGGGACAGTATCGCAAAACTTCTCCTTGAAAATGGTTTCTTTGCAAAGACGTTTCCTGTGGAAGCATTGGATGCAGGAAAAATCAGGATCGGGACTCTGCCATATGAGATAGGCGATGTCTCAGCTCATTTTCAGTTTGCTTTTGAAAATTCAGGGTTTATGAAAGACGGAAAAATCTATACAGTAAAGACTGAGCCGAAATATGAAGGCAAAGGCATTACCCTTGGCGATATCATGGATAGCGGTGATGTGGACGAGGAGTATTTTATTCCTGAGAACAGGCTCTACTACACGGCACCGGGAGTGGACCACAGCGATGAGACCGGTGAAAAACTGTCGGATGAGGCACGTCATACATGGCAATATATAAAAGGTGCGAAGAGATTGTACCGCAAGGCTGCGAATGGCCATGAATATGTATACTCAGAAGGACCCATTCCGATGATCGATGAGGCGGATAAACCAGCGCGGACTATGTTGACTTCAGAGGGCGGATTTAGCAGGACAACCCATATCGTAAGGGATAAAAAGACGGGAAGGATACGTCTTCTGACTGCGAATGAAACCGAACGCATTCAGGGCTTTCCCACAGATCACACAAAGTATTGCCTTGTCAATGGAAAAATTGTGGAGATGCCGACAAGAAAGAGGCGTTTCATGATGGGAAACGCTTTGGTAGTAAATTTGATAAAAGATATGGAGGTCACCTTATCGGATATTTTTGACCAGGAAGGCTAAAGACGTGGGAGATTACAACATGATACGATTGGCGCGCAGCGGACCGGGGATAAAAACAGATCTTGTGTTATAGAAGCTATGCGGGATTGCCTCTTTTCGTGGCCGCTCTTGTTTTGCAGCTGAAACGATGACACAGAAAGGGCATTCCCGCTTTTTCATATTTCAGATCCAGCACATATGCTGTAATCCTACATTTTTCTGCCAAAACTAAGGCGATATAGGATTGAATGCTCTGACAGATTGTGATAGTATAAAGGAATGGAAGAACGAAGGAATCAAAAGGCACGGATTTGGAAATGGAGGGGATAAATGTGGAAAATACAGTCCTTATGATCGACGATGATATGTTAAACATAAAGTCCACGCAGAATATCTTACGGGGTGAATACAGAGTCGCAACCGCAACCTCCGGCCTGGATGCCTTCCGGATCCTGGAATTTATGAAGCCGGACCTGATCTTGCTGGATATCAATATGCCGGAAATGGACGGCTTTGAATTTTTGGAAGAATTGAAAAAAAAGCAGGATACCCAAAAGATACCCGTGATTTTCCTGACGGCGGAGCAGAGCGCGGATATGGAGACGCGCGCGTTTGAGGAGGGGGCGGAGGATTTCGTGTCGAAGCCCTTTAACCCGGAAATCCTGAAAAACCGGGTGAAAAAAACCATAGACGTTGAAATGTACCAGCGCCATCTGGAGGATATGGTAGAGGCTCAGACAGAGAGGATCATAGACCACGAGAATCAGATCAACCAGATCCAGATGGAAATGATAGGCGCCATGGCAAAGGTCATTGAGAGCCGGGATGGCGGCACGGGGGAGCATGTAAGGCGCACAAGCAGATATGTGGCCCTTTTGGCGGAGCTGCTGCAAAAGGAAGAATACACCAAGCGGGAGATGACGGAGTACTATGTGGATATCCTCTGCCGCGCCGCTTTTATGCACGACATCGGAAAGATAAAAGTAGACGATGCGATCTTGAAAAAGCCCGGCAGATTCACCCAGGAGGAATTTGCCAAAATGAAGATCCATGCGGAAGCGGGCGGGGAGATCATCCGCAGTACGATGGGGGGCGCGAAAGAGAAAGACTATGTGGAGATCGCCGCGGATGTGGCGATGTACCACCATGAACGCTGGGACGGCAGAGGCTATCCCAAGGGCCTTTCCGGCGAGGCTATCCCCTTAGGGGCGAGGATCATGGCATTGGCGGACGTGTTTGACGGATTGACGAGCGCGCGCCGCTATAAAAAGGCGATGAATGCGGAAGAGGCATTTTCCATCATAGAAGAGGAGTCTGGAAAACAGTTCGATCCGGAGCTGGCAAAAGTGATGCTGGCAAATAAGGACATATTCCGAAAGCAGCTAAAAGAATTTTCCATGGAAGAATAACAGGGCGGAGAGGAAAGAGAGATGGAGCGGGAAAACAGCAGAATATGGCTGCAGAATATGGAAGCGATCGGCATGGCAAGGAAAGAGGAAATCATCCACATCTTTATTGTAAATCCATGGGCGGGAAGATTGACCTTTGCCACTGATCTGCGGAAAAAACTCTCCAAAATGAGAGATATCCAGTATTTTGTGTTCAATACCAGGTATGCCGGGCATGAAAAGACTCTGGTAAAGGACATACAGAACATCTTTGAAAATGAAAGACTGCGTTTCTACTGCTGCGGAGGCTCCGGCACCATGCGCAATATGTTAAATGCCTTTGAGGATCTCTCCGATGTGGAGGTCGCGTTCTTTCCCTGCGGCCTGACCAACGATTTCCTGAAAGTCTTTGGCGAGGCGGAGAAGCAGTTTTCCGATATCGAAGAGCTGATCAACGGAGAGGTGGTCCGCGTAGACTACATAAAAAGCAATCATGGAGTGGCGCTCAACACATTTTCCACGGGGCTGGATGTGACAGTCATCGAGAAAGCAAAAGAATACCGGTTTTTAAACTTCCTTGCGCCGAATATGCCCTACAGCGTTGCTTCGGTCTATGCGATGCTGCTGTCGCACCAGTACAGCTATGAAGTGGAAATGGATGACAGGAAATTCGAGGGAAAGGCGGTGGAGGTATTTTTCGGGAACGGGAAATTCCTGGGAGGAAGCCTCAATTTCGCCCCGAGCGCGGATGTTACAGACGGTCTGGGGAATTACCGCATCATTTATGGGCGCAACGGCTTTTTCCTGCTCGGGAAGGTCTGGGATCTGTTAAAGGGAAGATATGACAGGCTCGACGAGATCTCGGAGTGTGGAAGGAGCAAAAGGATCTCCATAAGGAGAAAAGACGGGGAGGCATTCCTGGTAAATCAGGACGGGGAAGGGATCATAGATACGGAATGGCACGCTGAGATCGTAAGAAAAGGACTGCAGCTTGTAGTGCCCAAGGGGGTGAGCCGGAATGGAAGATAGGAGATTCGCGAAGAAAGGGAATTGCATTGTCTATGCTTTTTTGGCGGCGATGACGATCGCGGTGGAAATTTTCTATGCCGGCAGGAAGGAGACGGCGCGGGAGTCTGTTATCCTGTTCCTCATGATCACGGTCTTCATTTCAGAGAGGCTGACAAGGAATCAGAATGTGTCCGACGGATTTCACGCGAAGGTCCACACACTCTTTTATTCGCTGACCGCTGTCCTGATGGGGGTGGAGACGTCGAACACCACGGTCTATCTGGTGTTTCTGGTGATACCGATGTTCATGCAGCTGCTTTATCTGGACAAGAAAGCGTATATTTTCATGGAGAGTGTTTTATTCATCCAGTTTACGCTGCTGCTGTTTCTAGGCTTTCCCTATATGTCGGGGAATCCGTCCCCGATGGTGTGCATTTTCTACTACACCAGGCTGTTTCTCTGCGTCATTACGATGATGTACCTGATCAATGTACTCGACATCCAAAAGAAGATGAATTATGAGCAGGAGTGCAGCCTTGACGATATGCTGAGGATCATTTCCTCAAAATGCGACGACGTAAAAAAAGCTTCCCAGAGCAAATCCGATTTCTTATCCCATATGTCCCATGAGATAAGGACTCCCATCAACTCCATTCTCGGCATGAATGAGATGATCCTGCGGGAGAGCAGCGAGGAGGCGATCGTCGGTTATGCCATGAATGTGGAGAGTGCGGGAACAACCCTTCTTTCCCTGGTGAACGATATTCTGGATTTTTCCAAGATCGAGTCTGAAAAAATGGAAATTGTTCCGGTGGAATACATGTTAAGCTCCGTCATCAACGATCTGGTGAATATGATGCGGCCGAGAATGGCGCAGAAAAACCTGGATTTAAAGGTAGTGGTCAATCCGTTCACGCCCGACCTGCTGTACGGGGATGATATCAGGATAAAGCAGATCCTCACGAATCTCTTAACGAACGCCTTTAAGTACACAGATGAGGGGGGCGTGACCCTTTTTGTGGATTACATAGACATTGACGACGGGAAGATCGCCCTGGGAGTGAAAGTGCAGGATACCGGTTACGGCATTCAGAAAGAAGACATGAATAAAATCTTCAGCTCTTTCCAGAGGGTGGACGAAAAGCGGAACCGCAACATCGAGGGGACCGGGTTGGGGCTTACCATCGCCAGCCGCCTCGTGAAGCTGATGGGCGGGGAGATGAGCGTGGAGAGCGAATATGGGAAAGGGTCTGTATTTTCCATTGATATCCCGCAGGGAGTGCATTCGAGAGAACCCATTGGAGAGTTTTCCGACCGCATCGAAAACCGTGTCAATACGCGGGCTGTCTATGAGGAGTACTTTACGGCCCCGGATGCCAAGGTGCTGGTGGTGGACGACAATAAGATGAACCTGACGGTCATCATCCAGCTCTTAAAGAGAACGAAGCTGCGGCTGGAAACGGCGGAGAGCGGAGAAGAGTGCATCGCCCTTGTGAAGCGGAATCACTATGATCTGATCCTGATGGATCACATGATGCCGGGCATGGATGGCGTGGAAACCCTGGCGAGATTAAAAGCGGAATTTTCCGGATCCCTGTGCCCTGTCATTGCTCTGACGGCGAATGCCATTGCGGGGGCAAGGGATATGTACTTAAACGCTGGCTTTCAGGATTACCTGTCAAAACCGATCAAAGGGGAGAAATTAGAAAAAATGCTTATGAAGTGGCTGCCCCCGGAGAAGATCTGCGTCACAAAGAAAAACAGCCAGCAGGAAGAGGCCGCGCCCGCGCAGGAAATAAGCCAAAGCCAGGAGACGAGCATCTGGCCGGAGCCGTCTGACGGCTGGAAAGAGGAGGATCCGTGGGAAGAAGATGATTTCTACGAAGAGGTGACATTTGAGCAGGAGCTGCCGGAAGCCTCCGGGGACGCGGCGGAACTTCCGCAGTGCGACTATCCCGAAGAGATGGATCTGGCGGTGGCGGAGCAGTATTCTCCAGATGGATTTGCGGGGATCCGGATCAATGTCAGCGTCTTTTTGGAACATGTGCCTGAGATCCGGAAAAACCTGCTGGAGGCATATGAGTCAGACAATATGGAAGATTATGTCATTTATGTGCATTCTATGAAGAGCAACCTGGCGCTCATCGGAGCGGAGGGATTGTCCGGCAGGGCGAGGGAACTCGAGCTTGAGGGAAAAGCGGGAAATGATGCTTTCATAAAGGAGAATCACCAGGCGTTTCTGGCGGACTATGATTCCTTCGTAGGAAAATTAAGGAAAGCCATGGGACTAAAGACAGAGGAAAGCCAGCAGAACGGGGAGGTCCGGGAGATCCGGGAGGTCCCGCAGGGAGATATCAGGGAACTGGCGGCAAAACTGTCGGATGTGACGGAATGCTATGACTTAGTGGGAATGAAAGAACTGGTAAGGGCCATCGCGGCAGTCAGGGACGTCACGGAAACCCAGGCGGAAGTGATAGCGCGTTTAGAAAAAGCGGTGGAAGCATTGGATTTCATACAGGTAAAAAAGGCGGCGGAGGAACTGCAGGCGCAGATTTCCCCCGCGCCACCCCGGACGCAGGCGCTCTCGGAGGGGAGATAGCTTGGTTTGCCAGCGGATTTCATTCGCTTGGAATCTGTGCCGGAGCGTCACAAATATGCTTTGATCGCAGAGCAGAACCGGACATTCTGCTCGCGCTCCTTTCAAGGAGGTTTGCATGAACGAATTATTATTAGCAGTCGGCCTGTTGGCGACTTTTGGCAGTGTGCTGCTGGCCTTTGCGCTTTTCGGCAGGACCGGCCTGTTCTGCTTTACCTGTTTTGCCACGATTACGGCAAATATTGAGGTACTCATTCTGGTGAAAGCCTTTGGCATGGAAATGACACTGGGCAATATCTTATTCGCGTCCACCTTTTTGGTGACAGATATCTTAAGTGAGACTGCCGGAAAAAAAGAAGCGCAGAAAGCAGTCAACATCGGCATCTTTACGTCCGTGCTGTTCATCGCGCTCTCCCAAAGCTGGCTGCTTTACCGCCCGAGCGCGAACGACTGGGCGCAAGAGCCGATACGGAGCGTGTTCTCGAACACGCCGAGGCTTATGATCGTCAGCGTCGCAGTCTATGCCATCTGCCAGAAGTTTGATGTCTGGGCGTATCACAGATGGTGGGCTTTCACCACAGAAAAATTCGGCGGGGACAGCAGGAGGTTCCTCTGGGTGAGGAACAATGGATCTACGCTGATCTCCCAGCTGTTAAATACCATTTTATACAACCTTGGGGCATTCTGGGGAATGTACGAGCTTCCGACGCTCCTAAGCATCTGCCTCTCAGGATATGCGATCTTCATCGTGACAAGCCTGGCGGACACGCCCTTTCTCTATCTGGCGAGGAAAATGGCGGAACCGTCCCGCCGGAAACCTTAGGCCGGCAAGAGGCCCGCATGGCTTTCTGCTCACGCAAGCTTCAGGAAAACCGGTTTCCGCTCTTGAAATACGGTGTAATAAGAAAACCCGGCATTCTTTAAAATCCCAGGGACTTTCTCAAACGCGAATGCCACATGCTCCGGGGCGTGGGCGTCAGAGCCGAGGGTGATGATCTCACCTCCCAGCTCCCGGTAGCGGATCAGGATGTCTTCCGAGGGATTCAGGCAGCCAGGGCCGCACTTCAAGCCTCCGGTGTTTAGCTCGATGCCTTTTCCCTTATCGATCAAAAGCCTTAAAATCTCATCAATGATGTCGGCGTACTGCCGGAAAGAATAGGGCGTTCCGCCGCCTGGCCCATAGCGCGCCACATAGTCGAGGTGGCCGTACACGTCAAATCCGTCAAAGGCACGGACATTTTCCAGAATGGAAATAAAATATTCCCGGTATGCCTCCTCTCTGGAACGGTTCTCCCAATAGGGGGGATCATAGGGGTCAATGCCATGCACCACATGGGAGGAGCCGATGACGAAGTCAAAGGGATACTCCGATAAAATAGCGGCATGGGCGGAGGCGAGATGGGGCTGCAAGCCTAATTCCACGCCGGAGCGGAGGGAAAAGGCGCCGGAAGGGCGCTCCTTTCGCGCTTTCATTGCCGCCCAGTAGGCTGGCAGATCCAAGAGAAAGAGCTTCGGGTCGCCCGGATAGTCTAAGTCCAGATGGTCGGTAAAACAGATCCCCCGCAGTCCCTTTGCCCTGGCGGCGGCGATCATCTGCCCCAGGGGAGCGCTGCTGTCGCCGGAAAATTGGCTGTGTATGTGAGTGTCCCATAAAGATAGCATAAAATCCTCCATTCCAAAAACGCATCCGCGCAGAGCGCCGCGGGGAAACCAGTCCGCGAGAGCGGCAGTTTCAGCAGTCTGCAAAAGCGGGGTTCTGCCGGATCAAAAGTCAGTTCCAGTTTACCTTATTTTTGGAAGAAAAAGAAGACATTGTCTTTCATTTTGTACAAAATTCCAGAAAAAAGCCCTGAAAACAAGGGATTGGTGAAAAATTTAACAAACTGGAATAAAGTGGCGAAAAAAGCTTGAACTTTCCGGCTGAATTGGGTAGAATATAAAGAGCTTGGGAAACATTCCGCAGGTTAGACACAAAAATTCTAGGAGGAATAAAAAATGGCAGTAAGAGTAGCAATCAATGGTTTTGGCCGTATCGGCCGTCTTGCTTTCAGACAGATGTTTGGAGCAGAAGGGTACGAGGTAGTAGCGATCAACGATCTGACAAGCCCCACGATGTTAGCGCACTTGTTGAAATACGATTCTTCTCAGGGAAAATATGCCTTGGCGGACAAGGTATCTGCCGGAGAGGATTCCATTACGGTTGACGGGAAAGAGATCAAGATCTACGCATTTCCGGATGCAAACAACTGCCCATGGGGAGACTTGAAAGTGGACGTTGTATTAGAGTGTTCCGGCTTCTATACAAGCAAAGCAAAAGCGCAGGCTCATATCAATGCGGGCGCCAGAAAAGTTGTTATCTCTGCTCCAGCGGGAAATGACCTTCCTACGATCGTATATAATGTAAACCACACCACTTTAAAGCCGGAGGATACCATCATCTCCGCGGCTTCCTGCACCACGAACTGCTTAGCGCCCATGGCGAAAGCGTTGAATGATCTGGCAGGGATCAAATCCGGCATCATGAGCACCATCCACTCTTACACAGGCGACCAGATGACTCTGGACGGTCCTCAGAGAAAGGGTGACTTGAGAAGATCCCGTGCGGCAGCGGTCAATATCGTTCCAAACAGCACAGGCGCTGCAAAGGCGATCGGACTGGTTATCCCGGAGCTGAACGGGAAACTGATCGGTTCCGCACAGCGTGTTCCATGCCCGACAGGCTCCACCACCATTTTAGTGGCAACTGTTGAGAAATCCGTGACCGTTGATGAGATCAACCAGGCGATGAAAGCGGCGGCAAATGAGTCCTATGCTTACAACGAGGAGGAGATCGTATCCAGCGACATCATCGGAAGCACGGCAGGCTCTATCTTCGATGCTACCCAGACCATGGTCGGCGCGGACAACTTAGTACAGGTGGTTGCTTGGTATGACAACGAGAACAGCTATACCTCTCAGATGGTAAGGACCATCAAATACTTCAGCGAGCTTGCTTAACAGAGCGTTCGCGCACCAGTCTTTTGTAGCATCATATGAGGCTTTTTACAGGTCCGGTCCTATTGGACCGGGCCTGTTTTGCAGAACAAAAACAGGTAAAGGAGGACATACCCATGTCATTAAATAAAAAATCAGTAGATGATATCAACGTAAAAGGAAGAAGAGTCCTTGTGAGATGTGATTTCAACGTACCTTTGAAAGGGGGCGAGATCACGGACGACACACGCATCGCGGCGGCGCTGCCGACCATACAGAAACTGATCGGCGACGGCGGGAAGGTCATTCTCTGTTCCCACCTCGGAAAAGTAAAGAACGGGCCGAACGAGGGAGAATCCCTAGCTCCGGTTGCAAAGAGGCTCTCTGAGAAGCTCGGCAGAGAGGTGAAGTTCGTTTCGGATTACAACGTCACCGGGGAGGCGGCTTCCGCGGCAGTGGCAGCCATGAAAGAGGGGGACGTCGTATTATTGCAGAATACACGCTTCCGCGGCGCGGAGGAAACGAAGAACGGAGAGGCGTTCAGCAAAGAGCTCGCGGATCTGGCAGATGATTATGTATGCGACGCGTTCGGATCGTCCCACAGAGCACATGCTTCCGTTGCGGGCGTTACCAGATATATCACAGAAAAAGGCGGCTCTAACGTTGTCGGTTATCTGATGCAGAAAGAAATCAATTTCCTGGGAAATGCGGTGGAGAATCCGGTAAGGCCTTTCGTTGCCATTTTAGGCGGAGCGAAGGTTGCCGACAAATTAAATGTCATCTCGAATCTGCTTGAGAAATGCGATACCTTAATCATCGGCGGCGGCATGGCTTATACCTTCTTAAAGGCAAAAGGATTTGAGATCGGAAAATCTTTAGTAGACGATACCAAAATCGATTACTGTAAAGAAATGATGGACAAAGCGGAAAAACTCGGCAAAAAGCTTCTGCTTCCCGTGGATTCCGTAACGATCAAAGATTTCCCGAATCCAATCGACGCTCCGGTGGACGCGGTAACGTATGCTGTGGAGGAGATGCCGGCAGACAGAGAGGGATGCGACATCGGGCCAAAGACACAGGCGCTGTATGCGGAAGCTGTTAAGACGGCAAAAACCGTCGTATGGAACGGGCCTATGGGCGTGTTTGAGAACCCGACCCTTGCGAAAGGAACGATTGCGGTGGCAGAGGCGCTAGCAGAGACGGAAGCTACGACCATCATCGGCGGCGGAGATTCCGCTGCGGCTGTCAACCAGCTGGGCTTTGCCGATAAGATGAGCCACATTTCAACCGGCGGCGGCGCTTCCTTAGAGTTTTTAGAGGGAAAAGAGCTTCCTGGCGTAGCCGCTGCAGATGATAAATAAGACCGAACGGCACGGAAAGGCTTAAAGTGCTCCGCTGCGTGAAACGGAAACAGAGGGAAAGAGGAGGAGAGCAATGGCAAGAAAAAAAATCATAGCAGGCAACTGGAAGATGAACATGACGCCGAGTCAGGCAGTTGCCCTCGCGGAAGAATTAAAACCGCTCGTAAAAAATGACGAAGCAGAGGTTGTGTACTGCGTTCCGGCAATCGACATTGTCCCTGTCGTGGAGGCAGTCAAAGGGACAAACGTGGCAGTCGGCGCGGAAAATATGTATTATGAGGAAAACGGAGCGTACACGGGAGAGATTTCTCCCGAGATGCTGGTGGACGCGGGCGTGAAATATGTCATTATCGGACATTCCGAGAGGCGTGATTATTTCAAGGAATGTGACTGCATGATCAACAAAAAAGTGAAAAAAGCCCTCGAGCATGGCCTGATCCCGATCCTCTGCTGCGGAGAATCTTTAGAGCAGAGGGAGCTTGGCGTCACCCTCGACTGGATAAGGCTGCAGATCAAATCCGATTTAAAGGATGTGACGGCAGAGCAGGCGGCTTCCATAGTGATCGCCTACGAACCGATCTGGGCGATCGGAACCGGAAAAACAGCCACGACAGAACAGGCGCAGGAGGTCTGCAAGGCGATCCGCTCCTGCATTGCAGAGATTTACGATGAGGATACGGCAGAGAGCGTCCGCATCCAGTACGGCGGCTCTGTGAATGCGGGAAACGCGGCGGAACTGTTCGCGCAGCCGGACATCGACGGCGGTCTTGTCGGCGGCGCTTCCTTAAAGGCGGATTTTGGAAAAATCGTCAATTATAAGTAAATAGTCCGAGGGGGCTGCCGCGCGAAAGGAGTTCGGACATTCCTGCGGCGCCCCCTTTTCCGCTGAAAGGACGCCAGGGGAAACGGCGCGGGGCGAGCGGCGGCATCCGGCTGCCGCATGGATGCACCGTGGAGGAAATGATTATGAAAAAAGGCGGAGGTTACAGGGATTTGAGGGAAATGCCATCGGTATCCGGCAACCGCAGGAAATAAAGGAGATCAGCCGCTGCAGGCGGCGGAAAGTGAGGAAAAAATGAGCAAGAAACCTACCGTATTGATGATTTTAGACGGTTTCGGATTAAATGAAAAGACGGAGGGGAATGCCATAGCGCAGGCAGATACGCCCAACATCGACAGTCTCATGAAAGACTGCCCTTTTGTGAAAGGATATGCCAGCGGCCTTGCCGTTGGGCTTCCAGACGGACAGATGGGAAATTCTGAGGTAGGCCATCTGAATATGGGCGCGGGGAGGATTGTCTATCAGGAGCTGACAAGGATCACCAAAGAGATCGAAAACGGGGACTTTTTCAAAAACGAAGCCTTGCTGGCGGGGATTGCCAATGTGAAAAAAAATGATTCCGATCTGCATTTGTATGGATTGCTCTCTGACGGCGGCGTCCACAGCCATATCACCCATCTTTACGGCCTGCTGGAGTTAGCGAAAAGAGAGGGTGTGGAGCGTGTTTATGTGCATTGCTTCCTGGATGGGCGCGATACGTCCCCCACTTCCGGCAAAGGCTTTGTAGAGCAGCTGGAAGAAAAAATGAAGGAGATCGGCGTGGGAAAAATCGCTTCCATTTCCGGCCGGTACTATGCGATGGACCGCGACAACAGGTGGGACCGTGTGGAGAAGGCTTACAGCGTACTGACGAAGGGCGAGGGAGAGACGGCGGAGAGCGCGGCCGCAGCCATGGAGGCCTCCTATGCCAAAGAGGTGACAGATGAGTTCTTCGTTCCCACCGCGATCACAGAGAACGGGCAGCCCCGTGCCATCGTCAAAGACGGGGATACCATCATCTTTTTCAACTTCCGTCCAGACCGCGCCCGCGAGATTACCAGAGCATTCTGCGCAGATGATTTCGATGGATTTGACAGGGGCGCGAGAAAAGACGTCACCTATATCTGCTTTACGGAGTATGATGTCACCATCCCGAACAAAGCAGTCGCTTTCAAGAAAGTGGAGCTGAAAAACACCTTTGGGGCGTATCTGGCAGCCCACGGAAAGACCCAGGCGAGGATCGCCGAGACAGAAAAATATGCCCATGTGACCTTCTTCTTCAACGGCGGCGTGGAAGAGCCGAACGAGGGAGAAGACCGCATTCTGGTGAAGTCCCCCAAGGTTGCCACTTATGATCTTAAGCCGGAGATGAGCGCGCCGGAGGTCTGCGAAAAGCTCTGCGAGGCGATCCGTTCCGGAAAATACGACGTGATCATCACAAACTTTGCAAACCCGGATATGGTAGGCCATACGGGGATCCTGGAGGCCGCCAAAAAGGCGGTGGAGACCGTGGACGCCTGCGTCGGAAAGGCAGTTGCGGCATTAAAGGAAGTGGACGGACAGATGTTCTTATGCGCGGATCACGGAAATGTCGAGCAGCTGATCGATGAAGAGACGGGCGCGCCGTTTACCGCCCATACCACGAATCCGGTGCCGTTCCTTTTGATCAACGCAGACCCGTCCTATGGACTGCGGGAGGGAGGCTGCCTTGCCGACATTATACCGACCATGATCGAACTGATGGGCATGGAGCAGCCGCCTGAGATGACCGGAAAATCCCTGTTGATAAAAAAATAAGGAAAACAGAGGAGCTTCCATAAGCGCCCTTCCTGTGGAAACAGGCAAAAGCATTGACTTTACAAAAGCCTCTGTATTATAATTTCTGAGTAACGTTGTATCACAGACACATTGGTGCTTTAGCGCCGGAAAAGAGGATAAATGACCATGGAAACACAAGCATTTCTTCCGGTAAAAGAAGGGAAGGTACGCGAGGTATATGACAATGGGGAGAGCCTGATCATTGTTGCGACGGACAGGATTTCCGCTTTTGACCATATCTTGAAAAACAAAATCACAAAAAAAGGCGCTATTTTGACCCAGATGTCGAAATTCTGGTTTGATTTCACCAGGGATATCGTGCCAAACCACATGATTTCCGCGGATGTCAAGGATATGCCGGAATTTTTCCGACAGGAGAGATTTGATGGCAATAGCATGATGTGCAAAAAATTAGAGATGCTCCCGATCGAATGCATTGTCCGCGGTTATATTACAGGAAGCGGCTGGGAAAGCTACAAAGAAAACGGTACGGTCTGCGGCATCACCCTGCCGGAGGGCTTATCGGAATCGGATAAGCTGCCGGAGCCTGTCTATACGCCAAGCACCAAGGCGGAGATCGGGCTTCATGACGAGAACATTTCCTTTGAGAGGAGCGTGGAGATATTAGAGGAGCTTTATCCGGGCAAGGGCGCGGGATATGCGGAAAAAATCAGGGAGCATACCATCGCCTTATACAAAAAATGCGCGGAATACGCTCTGGGCAGAGGCATCATCATTGCGGATACCAAGTTTGAGTTCGGATTAGATGAAAACGGGACAATCGTCTTAGGAGATGAAATGCTCACGCCGGACAGTTCCAGATTCTGGCCAAGGGAGGGGTATGAGCCGGGAAAATCCCAGCCCTCCTTTGACAAGCAGTATGTGAGGGACTGGTTAAAAGCGAACCCGGACAGCGGATACCTGCTGCCGGAGGATGTGATCGCGAAAACAGTGGAAAAATACGAAGAAGCGTTTGCGCTGCTGACAGGTAAGAAATTTTCATAGGGGAGAGCCTGTAGTTATGAATGAGAACAATTTCAGGAGACCCGCGGCTTTGGATGCGGATTTCTGTGGGAGCGGAATCGATACAGACGGACTGCGCGAGGAATGCGGCGTGTTCGGAATGTATGATTTTGATGGAAAGGACGTCGCCTCTTCCATCTATTACGGCCTGTTTGCCCTGCAGCACAGAGGGCAGGAAAGCTGCGGCATCGCGGTCAGCGAAACCACAGGCCCGAAGAGGAAGGTCGCTTCTTACAAAGGAATGGGACTGGTCAATGAAGTGTTCAGCCAGGAGAACCTGGAGACGATGCGGGGAGATATCGGCGTGGGGCATGTGCGCTATTCCACCGCCGGAGCCTCCACCCGCGAAAATGCCCAGCCTCTGGTATTGAATTATGTGAAGGGAACGCTGGCTCTTGCCCACAACGGCAATCTGATCAATGCCAAGGAGCTTCGGGAGGATTTAGAGTATACGGGAGCGATTTTCCAGACGACGATCGATTCCGAAGTGATCGCCTATCATATCGCCAGGGAGAGGTTAAACAGCCAGACGGTCGAGGAGGCCGTCAGCAGAGCCTGCAGAAAGATCGAGGGCGCGTACTCTCTGGTTGTGATGAGTCCCCGCAAGCTGATCGCGGTAAGAGATCCTTTCGGTTTCAAGCCCCTCTGCATCGGAAAGCGGGACAACGCCTATATTGTGGCCTCTGAGAGCTGCGCCCTCGATACGGTAGGGGCGGAGTTCATCCGGGATGTGCTTCCGGGAGAGCTTGTCACGATCACGCCCGAGGATGGCATACAATCCGATTTATCCATGGCGGTGCCAAAGCATCGGCAAGCCAGATGCATCTTTGAATATATTTATTTTGCAAGGCCCGACAGCCACATCGATGAGGTCAGCGTCTATGCCGCGAGGATCCAGGCCGGCAGATTTCTGGCGATGGACTCCCCCGTGGAGGCGGATCTCGTAGTGGGAGTGCCGGAGTCCGGCAACGCGGCGGCGCTGGGATATTCCCAGCAGTCCGGCATTCCCTACGGGACCGCTTTCGTAAAAAATTCCTATGTGGGGAGGACGTTCATAAAGCCAAAGCAGAGCAGCAGGGAATCCAGTGTGAAAGTAAAACTGAATGTCTTAAGAGAGGCGGTAGGCGGCAAGCGGGTGATCATGATCGATGATTCCATCGTCCGCGGCACCACCTCCAATCCTACCATCAAACTGCTGCGGGAGGCGGGCGCAAAAGAGGTTCATGTGCGCATCAGCTCCCCGCCTTTCCTGTGGCCCTGCTACTTTGGGACGGACATTCCAGAGCGGGAGCAGCTGATCGCCTTTGAGCGGTCCGTTGAGGAGATACGGGACATCATCGGAGCCGATTCCCTGGGATATCTCGGAATTGACCGTCTTGAGGAAATGGTAAGCGGATTGGGCATCTGCAAGGGATGCTTTACCGGGGAATACCCCATGAAACCGCCGAGCGGGGACATCAGGGGGGATTTTGAGCGCTGAAAGCTCCTTTGCGGGAAGCGGCGCACAAAGAGAGAAGGAGAACGACATGAGTACAGACAGATATGCAAGCCCCTTGTCGGAGCGTTATGCCAGCAGGGAAATGCAGTATATTTTTTCACAGGATATGAAATTTAAAACCTGGAGAAAGCTATGGATCGCCTTAGCCGAGACAGAGATGGAATTGGGGCTGAACGAAAACGGAAAGCCGGTCATTTCGCAGGAGCAGATTGACGAGCTGAAGGAACATGCGGAAGATATCAATTATGAAGTGGCAAGAGAGCGTGAAAGAACGGTCCGCCACGATGTGATGAGCCATGTCTATGCTTATGGGCAGCAGTGTCCGAAAGCGGCCGGCATCATCCATCTCGGAGCGACGTCCTGCTATGTGGGCGACAATACCGATATCATCGTGATGCGCGAGGCGTTAAAGCTGGTCCGCGTGAAGCTGATCAATGTGATCGCGAAGCTTGCAGAGTTCGCAGACGCCTATAAGCAGCTGCCGACCCTGGCATTCACCCATTTCCAGCCGGCGCAGCCCACCACGGTGGGAAAGAGGGCGACTCTCTGGGCGCAGGAATTTCTCATGGATTTAGAGGATCTGGAATATGTGATGGGCAGCCTGAAGCTCTTAGGATCGAAAGGAACTACGGGAACGCAGGCAAGCTTTCTGGAATTATTCAACGGCGATCAGGAAACCATTGATAAGATTGACCCGATGATAGCGCGAAAGATGGGATTTGAGCAGTGTTATGCCGTTTCCGGCCAGACCTATTCCAGAAAGGTGGATACCAGAGTCGCCAATATCTTAGCGGGCATAGCGGCAAGCGCCCATAAGCTCTCCAACGATATCCGCCTGCTGCAGCACTTAAAGGAAGTGGAAGAGCCGTTTGAGAAAGAGCAGATCGGTTCTTCCGCCATGGCATACAAAAGGAATCCGATGCGTTCGGAACGGATCGCCTCTCTATCGCGCTATGTGATGATCGATGCTTTGAATCCGGCGATCACATCTGCGTCCCAGTGGTTTGAGAGGACCTTAGACGATTCCGCGAACAAAAGGCTCTCCATCCCGGAGGGATTTCTTGCGGTTGACGGTATCTTAGACCTGTGCCTAAACGTTGTGGACGGGCTTGTGGTCTATGACAAGGTGATCTCCAAGCATATGATGGCAGAGCTTCCTTTCATGGCAACGGAAAACATCATGATGGATGCCGTGAAAAACGGAGGGAACCGTCAGGAGCTGCACGAGAAGATCCGCACCCTGTCCATGCAGGCCGGAAAAACCGTGAAAGAAGAAGGGAAAGAAAACAATCTCTTGGAGCTGATCGCGGAAGATCCGGAATTTAAGCTTACCTTAGAGGAGCTTAAGGCGGCGATGGAGCCGTCAAAGTATGTGGGACGCGCGCCTCTCCAGGTGGATCAATTCTTAAAGGAAGCAGTCGCTCCGATTTTGCGTGAAAATCAGGATATCTTAGGCGTAAAAGCTGAGATAAGGGTATAACGCAGAGGGCAGAAAGCCGGCCGGGAGGATTTCATTTTTGCAAAGCGCAAAAATGGAGCCTCCCGGCTTTTTCTCACTGCCCCAGCCAGATCCTTTCGGAGAAAAGCGGTTTCCTGCCGCCTAACGGCAGTCGCCGAAGTAGAAGAGCGCCACCGTTCCCGGACCGGAGTGGGAGCCGATGGTAGGTCCGATATAATCGATGAGGAAATGCTCGAGCCCCAGCCGTTCTTTGATCAGATCGGCCACAAACTGGGCATCGGAGGCACAGTCCCCGTGGCTGATGCATACAAGGTTATTTTTGTCCTTCCAGGAGCCGATCTGCCGCTCCATGCAGTCCACAAGCCCGATCAGGGATTTTTTGCGCCCGCGCACCTTGTTCATCAGTACCAGATGGCCCTCATTATCTACATGGAGAACCGGCTTTAAGTTGATCATCGTCCCTAAGACGGCGGCAGTTTTTGAGAGGCGTCCTCCCCGGTGCAGATGGAACAGATCGTCTACCGTAAAATTGGAGACCAGATGCAGCTTGTTCTCTTCCAGCCAGGAAACGATCTCTTCTAGGGATTTCCCCTCCTCTTTCATCGTCACTGCCTGATGGACAAGGAGGCCTTCCCCGAGCGTAGCGCCGAGGGAATCCACGACTATGATGCGGGTGCCGGGGTGTTTTTCACATACTTCCTCTGCGGCCAGGCGGCAGTTATTGAAGCTCCCGCTCATGCCGGAGGAAAAAGCGATATGGAGAATGTCCACGTCCTGCTCCGTTAAGATGTCCTCAAACATCTTTGCTGCCTCCTGCGGATTTACCTGAGAGGTGGTGGGCAGAGAGCCGGCTCTCATTTTATCGTAAAATTCTTTTACCGGCATGGGATTCTCCAAAGTATAAGTCACGCCTTCCATCGTATAGGGCAGGGACATCAAGCGCAGGTCATGCTTCTTTACATACTCCGCAGGCAGGTCTGCGGTAGTATCCGTTGTGATAATAAAATCTTTCATTCAGCCCTCCTTGTCTGCTTCCGTTGCAAATGCGGATGATACGCCGGGCGGGGATCATCCATATGGGTTGTTCTGTAAAATCTATCCTATATGATATAGGAAAAAAAGAAAAGAAACAAGAGGAAAAGCATTGTTTTAAAAAGAATACAAAAAAGGTATTTACATTTTTAGTACAATGGGGTAAGATATAAATATCTTTTTATCAATTTTGTGGACTGATCAGATGCATCCCTGCGGATATCTTCCGTTTGCCTGCAGGAGACAGAGGTCCGTATCGTGCGGGGGCAGAGTCCCTCATCTATTTATGATCCCAAGATACCCAGTCAAGCGAAAATCGGGAAGTCCTTGTGCGCGGGAAGCTGCGCCTGCCGCGGAATCCGGGCGGAAACATGGAAGTCCTTGTGCGCAGGAAACCGCGCCTGCCGCAGAATCCGTGTGAAAACGAGGAAAAGCGATGCATCAGGCTTAGAACGGAAAAACCGGAAAAAACAATAAGAAAATAAAAAAACGTTCCATGCAGCGCAGCATGCGCGCCATGTCTGCGCGGCAGGGGGAGGAAGATGGAAGCCCGCTCCGTAGCTGCGGGGCATGGAACAATTGCGATCGGAGGTAAATTATGGAACAGGTAATGAAACATTATGGAAGCGCGATCCTTGCGGTGATAGTATTGCTGGCCTTAGGCGCCATTATCGCGGCGGCACTCTCATCAGACGGTTATGTGGCCGAGGAGTTTAAGGAAGCCTTGACCGGATTTTTTGATAACATGAATGCCATAGGAAAAGGGACGCCGCAGGCTTAAGCGGAATGCGTTTCTGACAAGCAAATGGATCATAGAAAGGCCTTTTCGTGCCTTTCTATGATAAAAAAGGATTGGAGGTCCAATGAAAGAATTAGTATTTACGCCCAGTGAAGAGCAGTTTGGAGTTTTCTGGAAATATCTCTCGATCCCGGAAGTGACAGATGTGGACTACAATGGAAAGGAACTGTGGATTACCCACTTGAAAAAGGGCAGATACCGGGCAGAAGAGGAAGTAAGCGAAGCCTTCCTCAGCGCCTTTACGCATCATATTTCCAATTGTGTCAACAAGCAGTTTAACAATGCCAATAAAATCTTAGAGGCGGACACGAAGGAGCTGAGGATCAGCATTCTTCACGATTCCGCGGCAACGTCAGGCATCTCTGTCTGCATCCGCAAATCTCCGGCATTCGTCCGCAACACGATAGACCATATGATAACAAGCGGCTTTTGCCCCGAAAAGATACTGCATCTGCTCATCAACTGCGTTCTGGCAAAAATGAATTTCATATTTGGAGGGGAGCCGGGAGCGGGAAAAACGGAGTGCGCCAAATTTTTTATGCAGTTTATCCCAAAGGAAGAGCGGGTGATCACCATTGAGGATTCCCTGGAAATCCATTATGCGGATATCAATCCGGGAGCGGATGCGGTGGAGCTGCGGATATCGGCGGGCTTTACCTATACGGATGCGATCAAAGCCTGCCTGCGGCAGAATCCCAGATGGCTGATGCTATCGGAGGCAAGGTCTGTGGAGGTGACTTCCCTCTTAGAGCAGTGGAGTACCGGAGTGAACGGGTTTACGACCATTCACTTAGACGATCTGCGGAAGCTGCCGGACCGGATCCAAAATATGATGGATAACGTCAGCGATGCGGACCGGATGGAAAATCGGATCTACCGCTATATCAATGTAGGGATTTTGATACGGCGCATGGAATTGCCCGATGGGACCATCCGCCGCTATATGGATCAGCTCTGCTTTTATGCCAGAGAGGAAGAAAAAAATAAAGTTTACCTGATGATGAAAGACGGAGAGCTTGTCTCAGAGCAGATACCGCAGGATATCCTGGAAAGGCTGCGGTACGCGGGGATCGGAAATCCTTATGACTGTAAACAGATGGCAAGGTACCGGAAGGAGGGAAGGTAGGTTGCGCAAAAATGGGGTGGGAGAAAAAGTAAAGTTACTGAATCTGAAAAATTTAGAGAAAGAAGTGCATAAATATGGCTATCACTGGTCCTGGCAATCCCATGTCCTGCTCACCGCCGGGGCTTTGCTTGGGATCGGCACTGTTGGGATCGTTTTTCAGCTTAAAATGGGATACTTGGCCGCAGTCATGGCAGTGATGCTGTTTCTGCTTCCGGTGTTTGTCATAGACGTATTCCGCAAGATGTTTGAGCAGAAGCGGTTTTCTGACGCGGCGACTTATATGGAGCAGATCTTGTATTCTTTCCAGAAATCGGGAAAGGTGCTGATCGCCCTGAAAGAGACGCGGGAGCTGTTTGAAGAAGGGCGGATGCGCGAAGTGATACAGGAAGCGATCTGGTACATAGAGCAGGGATGCGCGAAGACAGAGGGCGGCATTCTGCGGGAGGCGCTCCACCTGATCGAAAAAGCTTACAGATGCAGTAAAATGCGCATGGTGCATGACCTGCTCATCAGCGCGGAACTCTATGGCGGAGAGACGGGTGAGTCGAGCATGCTCTTGCTGGAAGACTTAGAGCTTTGGAAGCGGAGGGGGTATCAGCTGCAGAAAGATAAAAAAGTCAGCCATAGGGACAATATCGTGTCCATTGTTGTGGCGACCGTTCTCTCCGCCGCTGCGCTTTATGTGCTGGATGCCATGAAAGGAATGTTTGCGGAGAGAAGTTCTTCCTTCCAGATATTTCAGGTTGCCGTCATTCAATGTTCTTCTCTGTTCTTCATCTTATTTTCCCTGTTTGTTTTTGCGAAAAGCACAAAAAGCCTCACCAGAAACTGGTTAAAAGAGGAGGGGGCGAGAGAGATAAGCTACATTCTGGCAAGCTATCAGATGGTGGTGGGCTATGATGAGGGAAAGGCAAAAAGAAAGAGTCTTTTCTGGGCGGCTCCTTTTTTCGCGGGGGCGGCAGTCCTCTGCTTTTTTCAGAAGAAATGGTTTTGCGCAGCCTTTCTGGGCGTAGGGAGCTTTTTGCTCCTGCAGTATAAAGCCGGATATGCCATAGCGAAGAAGGACGTCACAGAAGAGCTCTACATCGCGTTTCCTCAGTGGCTGATGGAGATCGCGCTGCTGCTGCAGAGCAACAATGTGCAGATGTCCATTCAAAAATCGGTAGGGCAGGCGCCGGAAGTCTTAAGGCCGGAGCTGGAAAAACTGGTGGAGCGGCTGCGGGAGGAGCCGGATAAGCTGGCATCCTATACGGATTTCTGTAAAGATTTTGATATTCCGGAAGCGGCAAGCTGCATGAAAATGCTCCATGCCATTTCAGAGGCGGGAACCGGAGATGCCAGAATACAGATGCACGAGCTGATGAAGCGTGTCAGTGAAATGCAGAATATGGCAGATGAGATCAAAAACAGGAATATTTCCTTTCGGATGAAAATGATATTTTCCTATCCGGTGATCGCAGCTACCGTGAAATTACTGATCGACCTGACCGTTGGAATGTTTTATATGTTCCGCATGTTAGGCAGTCTGGGAGGTGTCTGATGAAGCATATCATAAGCGTGTTTGGGACGTTGTTGCTCCTGCTGATAAACGCCTGTGTCTGTATCGGCACGATGACGGCCGCCAGCGAAACCGCGGCGGCAAAGGAATACAAAGCGGATGTCATAGCGGAAATCGAGAACAGCAATTTCAATCCGAGGGTCATCACGTCATGCATCGCTCAGGCAGAGAATGCCGGATATAAGATGGAAGTAAAGAAATCCGTGGATGTGAACAATGAAGTAAAGACGGCGGAAGTGGTGCTGTCCTACTCTTATGAAATACCCATCTTCGGGATCTCACAGACGAAAACGACAAGGGGGATCGCCAGATGAGTCGGAGGAGAGAGCCAGAGGAACTGACAGATCATAGATTGGAAGGGGGATAACATGAATCAGATCGTTTCAGAAATAGGAGAAGCCCTCGCGGCAATTTTATCAGGAACCGCGGTGCTGTCCGTGTTTGCGGCAGTGCTGCATTATGCCACATCATTTTAAGAAAGGGGAGAGGCCGCGATGGAAGAAGTCATAGAACACTTTGGGGAGAGCCTGCTCTGCCTGCTCTCGGGGGCGGTTCTCCTGCGGTTTTTTGCCGCCTGCCTAAAAGAGGGCGGCATCTTGTGTGAATTAGTCAGGAATTTTATGGAAAGCATCTGCGGCTAGGCGCGTATCTATACGGGCCAGCCGCGGTTTGGAGGAGAAGATTGAAAATCGAAATTTTCAATCTTTTATGGAAAGACCGCCTGACGGCGGCAGAATGAGAGGAAAGATGGAACACATAATACAGATCTATGGAAAAGTTTTTGTCAGCGCGGCAGCGGCAGTGTTATTGGCTGCGCTTCTGCTTGGGAGGATAAGCGACAGGCAGGGGAATCAGGGGATTCTCTCAATGGCTGGCGCTCATCTGTCTGCGGTCCTGCCGCCTTCCGGGACTCCGGAAGAATTCCGCACCGTGGATGCGGAAAATCAAAAGAAAGCGCCGGAAATCTTGTTTCAGCAGAAAGATTCTTTTTACGCTGGGAAGATAAAGATCCTGGAATGGATAAAGGCGGTGGACTATCAGGGGAGGGAGCTTCCGGTAAGGCTATTAAAGCTGGAAAATCCCGATGGAGACGACATCACAGGGCAGTATCATAAGGAGGACGGGTGGCTGGAAATGACAATGCCGGGCATCTATACGATGACAGTGTGGGCGTTGGATGAGGATAACCGGAAGACCGTAGCGGCCATTCATCTGCCCGTAAATCCGGTAAGGAGGCTCTCTTGAAAAATATCGCTGCCATGATCACAACTATCATGCTGGGCGTGCTGCTGCTTTTGGTCGTGCTGTCGCTGGCAGGCAGGATGAATCGGAGTGCGGAGCTGGAAAGCAATCTGGCTTCCGTGGTGGAAGAAACCGTGGAAAACATGGCGCTTGATCCCAAGTATGAGATCCATAACGAAAAGGAGTTTCTTTCCGATTTCACAGAGCATCTGTCCGCGAGATTAGATGCCTCCGCCGAGGTTTGCGTCGAGATTGAGAAAGCGGGGGAGAAAGAGGGCATTTTGTCTGTGAAAGTGACAGAAACATTTTTGCATCCCAACGGAAAATCGGGAACGGTATCGTGTCACCGTACAGTCATTTTAGAGAAATGCCGGGAAGAGGAAGCGCAGGAGATTGCGATAACATTCTATTCGTCAAAAGAAGAGATGGAAAAGGGGGGAATCTGCTATAAATCTTATCGTATAAAGAAAGGAAGCAGGATCCTTTCACCGCTGCCTCCGGAAAAGGCGGGAAAGACGTTTGACGGCTGGCGGGATGCGGCGGGAAACAGGGCGGATCTTTCAGCGGCTGTAAAACAGGATAGCAGTTATTATGCCGCATGGAAATAAGACGGATTTTATGAAAAGGAGGAGAAGGGATGGTTTTTATTATCATATGTCTGATGGCAATTTTGATAGTAGCAATGGCATGTTTCCTGGTAATTGGCATAGCGGTTTTCTGTATAGGAGCAAAAACGCTTTCAAATAAAGGAGCTGATAATAGAGGAGCTGATTTTACACTCCCAACAAAAAGATCAACCCGATTTTTATAAAGGGTTGACCTCTCTGTTTTTTAGTAACAGTTCAGCCATAAGCAGACTTGCGGGCGAATCATGCTTGCATGAAGGAGCACGCAAGAATGCTTATGAGCGGGACGCCATCTTATGAGCAATCCGCTTGCAAAGCAAGAAACTTGCTTTTTGCAAGCTTTGAAGCACGCAGTGCGGGATTGCGAATGGCGGCGCTGAACTGTTACGTTTTTTATTCCTCGATAGTAACCATATCCGAAGGAACTTCCGGTTTTTTGATGTATATTTTTTCGATACGGTTCTTGTCCATCTGCTCTACCCGCAAAAGAATGTTGTCGTCTGTGACGATCACTTCATTTTTTTCCGGCAGATGATCCAGCAGACCGATCAGATAGCCGCCGATGGTATCATAGTCTTCAGAGATAAAAGGCAGATCCAGCTTTTCACACAGATCGCCCAGATTGGTAGAGCCATGTACGATAAATTCACGCTCATTCAGCTGCACGATGGGGTCTTCCTCGTCCTCGTCGTACTCGTCACGGATCTCTCCCACGATCTCCTCCAGCAGGTCCTCCATGGTGATCAGGCCGGCGGTGACGCCGTACTCATCAAGGACGATGGCAAGGGAAACGGAAGATTTCCGCAGATCCATCAAAAGCTCGGCGGTGTTTTTGTGTTCGTAAGTAAAATAAGGCTCCCGCATGATGGAACGGACGGAAAAATGTTCCTTGTCCGTGCATAAAATGAGATCTTTGACATTGACAATGCCAATGACGTCGTCAATGGACTCCTCATAGACCGGAAGCCGCGTGAACCGGTCTTTCTTATAAAGCTCGATCAGTTCGTCATAAGTACTGTCTACATGGACGAAGGTCATATCGATGCGCGGGATCATCACTTCCTTTGCCTGGGAATCTCCGAAATCAAAGAGATTGTTGATCATCTCATGCTCGTCGGATTCTATGACGCCGGTTTCTCTGCTGACATCTACAATGGTGCGCAGCTCTTCCTCGGTCATCTGCTGGGCCACATTGTTGGGGTTGACCCGCAGAAGCCGCAGAAATCCCAAGGAAATGTGATTGATCAAAAAAATGACCGGAGTGAGGATCTTCATTAAAACACCGATGGCGCCCGCATAGCGTAAAGAGATCTTTTCGGAATGTATGGTTGCCAGAGTCTTAGGGGAAATTTCACCAAATATCAAAATAAGAAGCGTCAGAACTCCGGTAGCAATCCCGGCTCCTATGCTGCCCCACCATCTGAGTGCAAGGGAAGTCGCGAGGGAGGAAGCGGAAAGATTGACGATATTGTTTCCGATCAAAATAGCACTGAGCATCTTGCCGGAATCTTCGGTGATGCTGAGTACCCGCTTTGCCCGTTTGTCCCCGGCTTCTGCGAGGGTCCGGATGCGTATCTTATTTGATGTGGTCAGAGCTGTTTCTGCGGAAGAGAAAAATGCAGAAAGGATCAATAAAAGAATTAAAATGATAATCTGGGGTATGGCGTCTGCGTCCAAAAATATTCACCTCATCTAAAATATATATTTTCCGGCACTGTATCGGTGCCGGAATGCTAAATTGCTTATTATTATATACGGAAAGCGCTCATTCGTCAATACTGTAATTGGGAGCTTCCTTGGTAATGTGGATGTCATGTGGATGGCTTTCGCGGAGGGCAGCGGCGGAAATCTTGACAAATTTGCTTTTGCTCTTTAAATCCTCAATGCTGGGACATCCGCAGTAACCCATGCCGGAACGGATGCCGCCCACCAGCTGGTATACGGTGTCCTCCACATTGCCTTTGTAGGCGACGCGTCCCTCCACGCCCTCCGGGACTAATTTCTTTGCGCCCTCCTGGAAGTAGCGGTCCTTGCTGCCGTTTTCCATCGCCGCGAGAGATCCCATGCCGCGGTAAACCTTATATTTTCTTCCCTGGTATAGCTCAAAGGTCCCGGGAGCCTCATCGCATCCGGCGAAAATGCTCCCCATCATGCATACGTTAGCGCCGGCGGCCAAAGCCTTTGTCATATCGCCGGAATATTTGATGCCGCCGTCGGCGATGATCGGAATGCCAAACTCCTTGGCTGTCTGGTAGCAATCCATGATGGCGGTGATCTGGGGAACGCCGATGCCGGCAACCACGCGGGTGGTACAGATCGATCCCGGACCGATGCCGACTTTTACGGCATCCGCTCCGGCCTTGATCAGATCCAAGGTCGCCTCTCCTGTGGCAACGTTGCCCGCGATCACCTGCAGATCGGGATAGGCCGCCTTGATTTCCTGCACGGCTTCCAAAATGTTTTTGGAATGTCCGTGGGCGGAATCTACGACAATGACGTCTACATGAGCCTTGATCAATGCCTCCACGCGCTCCATCATAGTTCCGGTAATGCCGACGCCGGCGCCGCAGAGCAGGCGTCCCTGGGAATCCTTAGCGGAGAGCGGGTATTTGATCTGTTTTTCGATATCTTTGATGGTAATGAGTCCTTTCAGGCGGAACTGGCCGTCTACAATCGGGAGCTTTTCTTTTCTGGCCTTTGCGAGGATCTTCTTTGCCTCTTCTAACGTGATGCCCTCCTGGGCGGTGATCAGATTTTCAGAAGTCATGCTTCCTTTGATCTTCTGCGTGAAATCTGTTTCAAACATCAGATCGCGGTTCGTAAGGATCCCTACCAGCTTTCCGCCCTCACAGATCGGAACGCCGGAAATACGGAACTTGCGCATTAGGTCTTCTGCATCCTGCAATGTATGGTCTGGGGAAAGGAAAAATGGATCTGTGATGACGCCGTTTTCGGAACGTTTGACTTTATCAACTTCCTCTGCCTGAGCCTGAATGGACATATTCTTGTGAATGACGCCGATTCCGCCCTGCCTTGCCATGGCGATAGCCATTCTGTGTTCTGTTACGGTGTCCATCGCGGCGCTCATCATGGGGATATTCAGAACAACCTTTTTGGTAAGGTGTGTCGTTAAATCGATCATGTTCGGAGTCACTTCTGAATACTGCGGAACTAACAGCACATCATCAAAAGTGATCCCTTCACCGATAATTGTTCCCATTTTTGTTTTCCTCTCTTTCTTCTGAATTAAGAAATGGTATAAATGTATTAGTTTTTGTATGATAGCAAAAAAAAATCTATATGTCAATGAGGTATCATTTTTTCTTTCAGGATGCGATGCGGGACTGCGATGCATATGCTGCATCCGGGGAGAAAGACAGCGGGAACGCTTCTTCTGTCGCACTGTTTGCTTGCCGATATGGAACTATCTCACGGGAGAAAGACAGCGGGAACGCTTCTTCCGCCGCATCGTTTCCGCTGCAAAAACAAAACCGGCCACGAAAAGAGGCATTCCCGCACGGTGCCTGCCCAAATGGATATTCACAAATGCAGGAATGTATGCTATGATGGCAGCAGGCGCAAAAACGCGCCGCGCAAAGTCCCCTTTATGGAAAGACCGCCTGACAGCGGCAGAATGAGAGGAAAAATGGAATTTCGGCCCTGTATAGATATTCACAATGGGAAAGTAAAGCAGATTGTGGGAGGAACCCTAAAAGATGCGGGCAGCCTGGCAAAGGAAAATTTTGTTTCCGGGCAGGATGCGGCATATTATGCCAGACTCTACCAAAGGCAAGGGATCCGGGGCGGCCATGTCATCTTGCTGAATCCCGCGGGCAGCGAATACTATGAAGCCACAAAAAAACAGGCCTTGGGGGCATTGAACGCATATGCGGGCGGCCTGCAGGCTGGCGGAGGGATCACGGCGGAGAACGCAGAGGCGTTTTTAAACGCCGGAGCCAGCCATGTCATCGTGACCTCTTATGTCTTTGAGGGCGGCAAGATACATTATGAGAATCTTGAGAAATTAAGGCGGACCGTGGGGAAAGAGCATCTGGTGCTGGATTTAAGCTGCCGAAAAAGGAACGGTTCTTATCATATCGTGACAGATCGCTGGCAGCGGTTTACAGAGGAAACTGTCCGGGAGGAACTGCTAGAGGAGCTCTCATCATACTGTGATGAATTTCTGGTCCATGCGGTGGATGCAGAGGGAAAAGCCTCCGGCATTGAGGAGGAACTGGCAGGGATCCTTGGAACATGGGGGAAAATCCCCATTACCTACGCGGGCGGCGTGGGAAGCTTTTCGGATCTTGCCCTGCTGCGGAAAGCGGGGAGGAACAGGCTGCATGTGACCATCGGGAGCGCCCTGGATCTATTTGGCGGGCCGATGCCATATGAGGAAGTGCTCGATTATATCGGTAAGGAGTGATGAGAGGGTATGAGCAAGTACACAAAACAGGATATCATGCGGATCGTAGAGGAGGAGGACGTGGAGTTTATCCGCCTTCAGTTTACGGATATGTTCGGCACTTTAAAGAATGTGGCGATCACCTCAAGCCAGTTGGAAAAAGCCCTGGACAACGAATGCATGTTCGACGGCTCCTCCATTGAGGGGTTTGTCAGGATCGAAGAGTCGGATATGTATCTGTATCCGGATCTGGATACGTTTGTGATCTTTCCCTGGAGGCCGCAGCAGGGAAAGGTGGCAAGGATCATTTGCGATGTCTGTACATCGGATCGAAACCCCTTTGACGGGGATCCGCGTTATCTCTTAAAGCGGGCGGTGGCAGATGCGGCTAAGATGGGATACCGCTTTGACGTGGGGCCGGAATGCGAGTTTTTTCTCTTCAATCAGGATGAGAATGGACAGCCGACGACCATCACCGCGGAGCGCGCGGGATATTTTGATTTAGGGCCGATCGATCTAGGGGAGAATGCGAGACGGGATATCGTGCTGACCTTAGAGGATCTGGGATTTGAAATAGAAAGCTCCCATCATGAAGTGGCTCCGGCGCAGCATGAGATCGATTTCCACTATGATGAGGCCGTCAATACAGCGGATAACATCATGACCTTTAAGCTGGCTGTGAAGACCGTTGCAAAGCGGCACGGCATGTTTGCCAGCTTTATGCCGAAGCCGAAAACCGGCATCCATGGCTCTGGGATGCATATCAATATGTCCCTGTCCAAAGACGGAAAAAATATTTTTGACGATCCAGCGGGGGAACTGGGCCTTAGCAAAGAGGCATTCTGGTTTATCGGCGGCATTATCAGGCATATCAAGGGAATGGCGGTGATTACGAATCCTCTGGTCAATTCCTACAAGCGGCTGGTGCCGGGCTATGAGGCTCCCATCTATATCGCCTGGTCTGTGACGAACCGCAGCCCCCTGATCCGCATCCCGGTGACGAGGGGGGAGGGGACACGCGTGGAGCTCCGCAGTCCGGATTCTGCGGCAAATCCCTACCTGACGCTGGCCCTCTGCCTCCAGGCGGGCTTAGACGGCATCCGCAGCCGGATCGACCCGCCTCCGGCTGTGACGGAGAATCTCTATGAGATGCGCCGCTCTAAAAAGCATGCGCTTGGGATAGAGGAGCTTCCGGGGAATCTGGGGGAAGCGCTGGAAGCGTTTGAAAAAGACGAGTATTTAAAACAGGTATTGGGCAGCCATCTTACAGAAAAATATATCGAAGCGAAAAAAGCGGAGTGGTTCGATTATTGTTCCCAGGTGACGAGCTGGGACATAGATCACTATCTCCACAAAATTTAGATCAAAGGGACGTAGGTTGATTAGCGTGATTGTTGCGTTTCCCAGGCAGGAAATCGCAAAAAACATAAAAAAGATCCTGCTGCAGAACGGATATCCCGTGAGCGCGGCCTGCACGACCGGCGCGCAGGTCCTGCAGAGCGCAAACGAGCTTGACGGGGGCATTGTCATATGCGGGTACCGTTTTGTGGACATGGCGTACACAGAGCTGTATGAATACCTGCCGCCCTGCTTTGAGATGCTGTTAGTGGCTTCTCCCGTGAAATGCGGGGAACGCGATATTGAAAACCTTGTGTGCTTAGAGACGCCGCTAAAGGTAAATGAGCTTTTGCAGACGGTGGAGATGATGGAATATACCATCCGCCGCAGGCGCAGGAGGGTAAAAAGCAGGCCGGGGGAGCGTTCCGGGGAGGAGGCTGCGGCGATCGCTGCGGCAAAAGCGGTTCTGATGGAGCGCAATGCCCTGACAGAAGAAGAGGCGCACCGCTATATGCAAAAGCGGAGCATGGATAATGGCACAGGGCTTGCGGAGACTGCCCAGATGATCCTCAGCCTGTTTACATAATAAAATCCCCATGCGCTCTGGAAACCCTGCGGCAGACGCGAGAGCCTGTCCGGGGCGCCGCTGTTTTTGATTCCCGGTAAACAAAAAACGCTTGCGGCGCGGCCGCCGCAATGTTATACTGTATCACGCATTAAGATATTGCGGAGGAACGGTAAAAACCAACAATCGGAGAGCGCGCCGCAAAGCCTGGCTGTCCGAAAAGAATAAGGAGAACGTTATGTTTAAAATCAATGAGAATTATCAAAAGCTCCCGGGGAGCTATCTTTTCAGCACCATTGCCAAAAAGGTCAATGCGTATTGCGCCGCCGATCCCCAAAAACAGATCATCCGCCTGGGGATCGGGGACGTGACCCAGCCGCTCGCCCCGGCCATCATCGAGGCCATGCATCAGGCGGTAGATGAGATGGGGCATGCGGAGACATTTCGCGGCTATGCCCCGGATTTAGGATATGAGTTTCTGAGGAATGCCATTGTCAGAAACGATTATGAGCCAAGGGGCTGTGATATCGCCGCGGACGAGATTTTTGTCTCCGACGGGGCAAAGAGCGATTCGGCCAATATCCAGGAGCTGTTTGATGTGGACAATCGGATTGCGGTCTGCGACCCGGTTTATCCGGTTTATGTGGATTCCAATGTGATGTCGGGAAGGACCGGCACTTACGATGCCGCCACTGAGATGTGGAGCGATGTGATCTACATGCCATGCACCATGGAAAATGGGTTTGTGCCGGAATTTCCGAAAGAGACGCCGGATCTCATCTACTTATGCCTGCCGAACAATCCGACCGGAACGACCATTACCAAAGAACAGCTGCAGGCATGGGTGGATTATGCGAATAAGATAGGGGCAGTCATCATTTATGACGCGGCTTATGAGGCGTACATCTCTGAGAGCGATGTGGCGCATTCCATCTATGAATGTGAAGGCGCTAAGGCCTGCGCCATTGAGCTGAAGAGTTTTTCTAAAAATGCCGGATTTACCGGCGTGCGCCTTGGATATACGGTGGTTCCCAAAGAATTGAAATGCGGGGAGATATCCTTAAATGCCATGTGGGCAAGGCGTCACGGAACCAAATTCAACGGCGCTCCCTATATCGTGCAGCGCGCGGGCGAGGCGGTCTATTCAGAGGAAGGAAAGGCTCAGCTAAAGGATCAGGTGGCTTATTATATGAGAAATGCGTCCGCCATCAAAACCGGCTTAAAGGACGCGGGATATACCGTATTCGGCGGCGTCAATGCGCCGTATATCTGGCTGAAGACGCCGGATAAAATGACGTCCTGGGAATTTTTTGACTATCTTCTGGAGAATGCCAATGTGGTAGGGACGCCGGGATCCGGTTTTGGACCGAGCGGAGAGGGATACTTCCGGCTGACGGCATTCGGCACTTATGAGAACACGGCGGCGGCAGTAGAGCGGATCAAAAAGCTTTAGATAAGACGGCGGGGCTTTGCGCGGCAGCGGAAGCCCCGTTAAAAGTTCCATGAAAAGTTCCATGAAAAGTTCTATGAAAAATTCCATGAAAAATTCCATGAAAAGTTCCATGAAAAGTTCCATGAAAAGTTCTATGAAAAATTTCATGAAAAGCAGATTCCTTTAGGGAACCTCGGTATCAGAGGCGGCGCTGATTTCGGTGATCTGCGCGTGTTCTTCGAGAAAATCGAGCACCTTGTCCTCCTGGATCCACTCAAACAGGGTATCTTCTCCGTAATCGTCGATCATTTTGCTGGAGTTTTCATAGCCGTTTTCCGTCCGGTAACGCTCAAGACCCTCTTCGTATTCCTCGTCAGTCAAAGCGAGCCGCTCCTTTTCGCAGATGGCGTGGACGGCGATGGCGCGGTAAACATGATTCAGGATTTCCTGTTCTACGTCCTCTTCGGTCATTCCAAACAGATCATATGCCTCCGCTGCCGACCCTAAGCCGAACATGTCCGCGTAATTTTGATAGGTTTCTTCCACGGCGGCGGCATAGCTGTCATACAGGTCCTGCGAATAGCTTTCAAAATCAGAGCCGTCGATCACCTGCTGGATCAGGTTTTCCCGAACCTCATAGGAGCTGCTGGAATCATTTTCTTTTTGAAGCGTTTTCCGAACGTCTTCTTCCATGGCGCTCTCCGATTCATAGCCAAGGGTATTTACGATGAAATCTTCTGTCAGCTCGGGCAGAACCTCTTCCGTGATGCCGTAAACGGTGATCTCATAATCAATGGCGGAACCGGCAAGATCGGTATCCTCGTAATCCTCCTCGTAAATGATCTGGAAAGATAGCGTGTCGCCGACAGAAACTCCGGTCAGTTTTTCGTCAAATTCACTGCCAAATTCTTCTGTGCCAAGGGAAATGCCATAGCGGTCATCTCCCGTGTAAGAAAACAGGATCTCTCCATCTTTAGAGGCGGTGAGATCCGCCGTCACAGTGTCTCCGTCCTTCGACGGCCCCTCTGTCTCGTTGTATTGCGCGTATTCATACAGCAGGGATTCGATTTCCGATTGGACGGCTTCTTCTGTCACAGAATAGATCTTTTTTTGGGCGGACAGATTCTGGTAATCGCACAAAGTGACAGTGCCGTAATCTTTGTCGGAATACGAGGTCCCGCTGCCGCCGGCGGATTGACAGGCGGATAGCATAAGGGGGACAACAGTTAGCAGGATGCATAATCGTGTTTGTTTCATTTGTTTCTCCCATTCTGCCGCCATCGTGCGCCTTTCCGTGGAAAGGGCTTTGCGCGGCTGATCTTAAAAAAGCTGATGAACTATCCTTTATGGTAAAGGAAAAATGGGAAAAGTCAATGAGAAATTTTCCGGCGCCGCGATTTCCGGATCCGGCGGGCGGAGCGGAAATGCCGCCTGCGGTTTTGCCCGGGCACAGCCTTAAGAGGCGGGCAGTGCAAGGGATCGGATAAAGGCGTTATATACACAATATGGTAAAAGAGGATAAAAATTGTGAAAATTATTTGTCTTTGTATTGACGAGTGCGAATAATTTGTGGCATAATATAGTCTGTGAGAAGGAAATGGAGCTGCAGCCCATGAATGTCACTAGGTAAATAGCAAAAACTATGATAAGCGCAGAAAGGAGAAAGGACTTATGTTGAGACCTATTTCAAACTCTTTGAGCAGTGATTGGGGAGATAGCCTGTTTGATGATTTGTTTGATAGTTTTGCAAGTCCGGTGAGGAGCAGATTGGGGTATCACCCGACAGAGACAGGCATCATGAGAACGGATGTAAAGGAAAATGATGACAGCTATGAGCTGGATATTGACCTTCCGGGTTATAAGAAAGAGGATGTCAAGGCGGAATTGAAAGACGGTTATCTGACCATCCGTGCGGAAACCAAGACGGACAATGATAAAAAAGAGGCGGACGGAACCTATATCCGCCGCGAGAGGTATTATGGGACCTGCAGCAGGACCTTCTATGTGGGGGACGACCTTACCATAGAGGATATCAAGGCAAAATTTGAGAACGGCATCCTCAAGGTGTCCGTTCCCAAAAAGGAGCAGAAGACTGCAGTCGAAGAAGGCAAATACGTTACGATTGAGGGATGATCAGAGGATTTTCCTGCCGAACAGATTTGCGGGACAGGAGTCATCCGGATGCCGCGCCCTGCGCGCCGTCCGAATGCCTTCAGGTCAGCTGGCCGGAGCAGTGCGCGAAGCGATGCGCGCGCTGCTCCGGTTTCGTGCGTGCGCTTGCTCTGCGCACTGCCCTCCCCGGAAGCGGGTTTTAGGAGCGCGCGGGAACGCTGCCGTAAAAAAGAAAAAAGAAAAAGAAAAAAGAATCGGGAAAAACGATCTGTTTTATGATTGAGATACTAAGGCAAATCTGGTATGATAAAGCCATATAGCCAAAGGCTGGGAAATCTGTCTGTCAGGCGCAGCCGCCTTTTTACGGAAAGGCCGCCTGATGGCGGGAGAATGGGAGGAATTATGTTAGAGACAGGAATCACAGGCCAGATCAGCATCATGGTAGAAGAGGGCGATACGGCGCGGGCCATCAAGAGCGGTACCCTGCGGGTATTTGCCACTCCGGCAATGTGCGCCTTGATCGAAGAGACGGCATGGAAAAGCGTGGCTCCGGAACTGGAAGAAGGAGCTGTGACCGTGGGGACCAGTTTAAACATCCGCCATCTGTCCGCAACGCCGGTGGGGATGAAAGTGACCTGCAATACGACCCTGGTGGAAGTGGATGGGAGGCGCCTTGTATTTTCCGTGGCGGTGGAAGATGAGGCGGGGAAAATCGGCGCGGGGATCCATGAGCGCTATATCGTCCGGTCTGATTCTTTCCAGAAAAAAGCGGAATCTAAATCGGAAAAGCAGTGAGTACATAAAATAGCTGCATAGGCATAGGATAAAGCAGAATGCAGGAATCGTGAGGAAGATGCGTTGAAGATAGCGATAGGGTTACTCATACCGTTTTTGGGAACAACATTAGGCTCGGCCTGTGTCTTTTTCATAAAAAATGAATTGAATGTCTTGGTGCAGAAAGCGTTGCTGGGATTTGCCTCCGGCGTGATGGTGGCGGCTTCCGTGTGGTCGCTGCTGATACCGGCCATCGACATGTCGGAAGAGATGGGAAGGCTTGCTTTCTTTCCCGCGGCGGCGGGGTTTTCCCTGGGAATGGCGTTCCTGCTTGCCATGGATAAGCTGATACCGCATCTTCATCTTCATGAGGAGCGGCCGGAAGGGCTTCCCAGCCAGCTAAAAAAAACAACCATGCTGGTACTAGCAGTGACCCTGCACAACATTCCTGAGGGAATGGCAGTGGGAGTCGTATTTGCCGGACTGCTGTCCGGCAGCGGTGAGATCACCCTTGCCGGAGCCATCGCCCTTTCCATAGGAATCGCCATTCAGAACTTTCCAGAGGGAGCCATCATATCGCTTCCTCTAAAAAGCGAGGGCTGCAGCCGGAGGACGTCTTTTTTTTACGGGATGGCGTCCGGGGTGGTGGAGCCGGCAGCGGCGGTGGCAACGATGCTGCTGACAGGGATCATAATGCCATGCCTGCCGTATCTTCTGGCTTTTGCGGCGGGCGCTATGCTGTATGTGGTAGTGGAAGAACTGCTGCCGGAGGCTTCAAAAGGCGAGCATACCAACATCGGCACCATCGGATTTGCCGCCGGATTTTTGCTTATGATGATATTAGATGTGGCGTTGGGCTAAGCCCCTGCCATCTGCGGCGGGAGAAACGGGGAGTGTGAAAATCCCGTGCTCCCGGACGCGAACATTCTCGGAATGGAGGGGATTATGGAGAAAGCTTCCGTTTTCTGTATGGGGATCGGCATCCTGCTGCTGTTTTTGTTCACGGCGCCTCTTTTTTCAAACGGCAAGGTGAATATCGGCACAGTCACGGGCGTTCTGCTCTCCCTCGCTTTTCTGCTTTATGGCCGTTTCATGCCGGCCGTTCATGAAGCGTGGGATAAGGCGTTCCAGACGGCGGGGGGAAGGCTGCTGCTGTCCGCCGTAACAGGGCTGGCGCTGCTGGTTCTTGTCACCGCGGCGTGGGAGACCGCGCTTATGGTGAGAGCGGCAAGGAACAAGCCGCCGGAAAACACCACAGCGGTGGTATTGGGATGTAGCGTCAAGGGCAGGAAGCCCAGCCGCATATTGCGGGAGCGGTTAGAGGCGGCTTATGCTTATCTGACGGAGAACCCCGGGGCATGCGCCGTTTTATCCGGCGGCAGGGGGAGAGGGGAAGAGATCTCTGAGGCAGAGTGCATGTTTGCGTACCTGACGGCGAAGGGCATCGACCAGGGCAGGCTCTTTCTCGAGGATGCCTCATCGACCACCAGGGAAAACCTCATGTTTTCCAGGGAGATCCTGCGGCAGAAAGGATTGGGGGACCGCATTGCGATCATCACCAGTGAATTTCATGCGTACCGCGCCGGTGAGATGGCGGGGAAACTGGGTCTGGAGAGCTACAGTGCGCCGTCCCGCACCTGCCTCCTCTATCTCCCGACCTATTATGTGCGGGAATTATATGGAATTTTATATTATGGGATCAGACAGTCATAGGAGGTTTGGAATGCCGGGAAAGTACTATGCGGTAAGGGCGGGGAGGACGCCGGGGATTTATGACAGCTGGGAGGATTGCAGAAAAACGGTGGAGGGGTTTCCAGGAGCCGTGTATAAGAGCTTTCCAACGCTGGAGGAGGCAGAGGCATTCCTAAACGCTTCCTCCCGGGCGATGGAGCGGGAGAGTGCAGGGGAGCGGAGCAAAGCGGTGCCGGAAGAGAGGCAGAAAGGGCCATATGCCTTTGTGGACGGTTCGTTTCATGCGGCGGCAAACGTATACGGCTATGGAGGCTTCCTGGTGCATGACGGGAAAAAGGAAGTATTGCAGGGGGCGGGAGCGGAGCCGGAGATGGCGTCCATGCGGAATGTGGCGGGAGAAGTGCTTGGCAGCATGGCGGCCATAGAAAGGGCATTGGAACTCGGTTTAAAGGAACTGACCATCTACTATGATTACCTGGGGGTTGAAATGTGGGCGACGGGAGCATGGAAGCGCAATAAGGCGGGGACGGCTGCCTACCACGATTATGTCAGTTCCGTAAAAGACCGGATAAAGCTGCGCTTTGTGAAAGTAAAGGGGCATTCCGGCGTGGAGGGGAATGAGGAGGCCGACCGGCTTGCGAAAGAAGCGGCGGGCATCTTGGCGTAAGGCGGGGCAAAGAAAAAGAGAAATCAAAGCCGCGGATAAATGGATGGCGGCTCAAACCTCTCTTTTTTCCCGGGAATGTTCCGGTTGTCATACATGTTTGCAATTGCGACTAAGCAGTGGCATCAAATCCGTTTGATGCATCCTCAGATTTCACATTCGACATAGCCTCTAAAATCGCCGCAAAGGAACTGGCACTCTGCCTGGAATGGCTGCTTGAGTCTCGATGCTGTGGTGTAACCCGGCTAGGCTGGGTCACAGGATCTACGGGCTGCAGTAAAGAAACAGATTTTGCATAGTTTACATAGGTTGCGGTAATCATCCTCCTTGATAAAAACGCTCAAAATTTTGTGGAAATAAATCTTTGTTCCCTTGCTATCTTATATATCGGTTGAAAAACCGCGAAAATGAACCTGATCCAGAGAGATTTTTCAGACAGCTGCCTGTGCCGGGAACGTCGCGGCGGATCCTTTTTCTGGCAGGGGAAGCCGCGTCCGAGGACGGGCGCACAGCTGTTTTCACAGATTTGCCGCTCTTGCGGTTTTGGAACGGACACGTTTCCGGAAGGGAGGTTGCTATGAATTATGCGGAAATAAAACCATGTTCCATCGAAAATGGGACAGGCGTGAGAGTCGCTTTGTTTGTATCTGGCTGTACCCACCGCTGCAGGGAATGCTTTAATCCAGAGACGTGGGATTTTTCTTACGGGAAGCCCTTTACGGAAGAGACAGAAACAGAATTGCTAGACGCGTTAGCGCCGTCCTATATCGCGGGGCTGACGCTGCTTGGGGGAGATCCGGGAGAACCGGAAAACCAAAAGGCGCTGCTGCCTTTTTTGTATGAATTAAAAAGAAGGATGCCGGAGAAAAGCATATGGACGTATACCGGATATCTCTATGAAGATTTCCTGCCGGGGGGAAGGGCGTTTTCGGAAGTATCGGAGGAATTTTTACGGCTGACGGACGTACTGGTGGACGGACCCTTCCTTTTAGAGCAGAAGGATATTACCTTAAAATTCAGGGGATCGGCGAATCAGCGCGTGATCGATGTCAAGGCGTCTTTTGCGAAGGGAGAGATTGCGCTGGCAGCGGAATCATAAAAAATCAGACAGATTTTATGCACGCGGCCACGGGAATGTGATATGATAGAGATAAAGCTTTTACAGGCGGATAGAAGAAAGGAGCGGGCAATGAAGGTTATATTAGTCAATGGAAGTCCTAAGGAAAGAGGATGTACGCACACGGCGCTGGAGGAAGTGGCAAGAGCGCTGCAGCAGCAGGGGATCGAAACGGAGATCTTTTGGGTGGGGGTAAAGCCGGTGGCGGGATGTATCGGCTGCGGCGCCTGCTTTTCTACCGGAAAATGCTTTGTGGAGGATACGGTCAATGAATTTGTAGAAAAGGCAAAGACAGCGGATGGATTTATTTTCGGCTCTCCGGTGCATTACGCGGCGGCGACCGGCGCCATCACCTCTTTTTTAGACCGGGCATTTTGCGGCAAGGGAAAGGTTTTTGAGGGGAAACCGGGGGCGGCGGTGGTCAGCTGCAGGAGAGGCGGCGCATCCGCGGCCTTTGACCAGTTAAATAAATATTTTACCATCAGCAGCATGCCCGTCGTATCCTCCCAGTACTGGAATCAGGTGCACGGCAGCACGCCGGAGGAGGTGAGGCAGGACGCGGAAGGGATGCAGACGATGAGAACCCTGGGAAACAATATGGCATGGCTGCTGAAATGCATTGAGGCGGGCAGGAATGCCGGGATCGCGTTCCCGGAGCGGGAGATGCCCATGAGAACGAATTTCATCCGGTAGCTTTCGCATCGGAGGCTCCCGGAGGGAATGGAACACTGCGATTGATAGGAAAAAGGATACGGTTATGTGGAAGACGAGTTGCGGGAAACTGCGGGAAAAAGAAGATCTCAGGGAAACCTTACAGTTTTTGCGAAGCCAGGCAAAGGATGCCGAACGTGCGCGGGAGATGAGGGCATTGCTCCAAGAGGACGCTCTTTTAGAGGAACTGCTGCGGGAGGAAGATCCGAAAGTGCGCAAAAATGCCGCGCTGCTGATCGGAGAGCTAGAGATGCAGCAGGCGATGGAGGCGCTTTTTGCGGCCTATCAAAGAGAAGAAACGTTATTTGTAAAAAGCGCCTACCTGACGGGATTGAGCAGACTCGAGGTTTCCGGGATCTCTCGGCAGCTGAAAGACAGGATGGAGGTCCTCTCCCGCATAGTTCCGGCGGAAAATGAAAAAAAGCATCTCAATGAGGAGATGCGCCAGTTGAGCAAAATCTTAACGCGGCTAGAGAGGATCAAGAGGCACCATTTCACTGGAGCGGCGAAAGCCTGCGAGCTGGTGCTGACGGCAAACCCGAACTGCCGCGGCGTAACGGCAAAAGAGGCTGCGGAAGTGCCGCCTGTCATAAGAAGGAGCATAAAGCCACACCCCCTTGGCGTATCCGTACATACAAAGGATATCCTGCCCTTTGCGAGGCTGCGGACGTACAGGGAGCTGCTGTTTCCCGTCTATACCGAGGGGGAGATCCGCAAAGATCCGGAGGAGGCAGCGGCGGATTTATGGCATTCGGGCTTGTGGGCGTTTTTAACGTCCTGCCATAAAGAGGAAAATCCGTTTTATTTCCGGCTGGAAGTAAGGGCAAACATGGATCTGCGGCAAAAGAGCGCCTTTTCTAAAAAGCTTGCCGCCGGGCTTGAGCGCCTTTCCAAACGGATGCTCATCAATTCCCCCGGGGATTATGAGGTGGAAATACGTCTTTTGGAAAACAAAGAAGGCAGGCTGTTTGCGTTCCTGAAGCTGTTTACGCTGCCGGTAAAACGTTTTGCCTACCGGAAGAACGCGGTTTCCGCTTCCATACATCCCGCGGCGGCAGCCGCGCTGGTGAAGCTGGCACAGCCTTACCTGAAAGAGTGCGCGCAGATTTTAGACCCGTTCTGCGGCGTCGGGACTATGCTGATCGAGAGGGATATCCTGGTTCCCGCGCGGGAAAAATACGGCATTGACACTTTCGGGGAAGCCGTTGACGGTGCAAGGGAGAACGCGGCTTTAGCGGGCAAGAGGATACATTTTATCCACAGGGATTATTTTGATTTCACCCACGGATATCTGTTCGATGAGATCATTACCAATATGCCCGCGCGCGGAAAAAAGACAAAAGAAGAGACGGATGCCTTTTATGCGGATTTTTTTGCGAAATCGAAAACGATGCTGGCTCCGGAGGGGAAGATGATCCTTTATACGAATGAAGAGGGGTTCGTGAAAAAACAGATCAGGCTCCACCGGGAATACAGGCTTTTGCAGGAGTTCTGCGTGCGGGAAAAAGAACACGATTACTTATATATTGTTGGATTAAAGAGGTAGCATCATGGCATTTTTGATCAGGAAAAGAGAAGAAAGGAAAACGGGGATCAGACGGGGGCTGTTAGAGGCGCAGGCCATGCAGAAATTGCAGGACCGGTTTTGCGAGGCCAATCAGGTATATCTGATGTGCTTAAGCAAAGGGCAGGGATACCTCACAAAAGCATACGGTTCCAAAGCGGAGCTGGAATTTCTCCACAGCAGGATCGATCTGAACAAGAACGTAGAGCTGCTCCATAAACTGTCCGTCAGCGGCAGGGAGCGGGTGATGGAGGAAGCCTGCGGCGAGGAATATATAAAAGTGTGCGGGATCCCCATCCGCGTCAACAAAGAGGTGGAAGCCATTTGGATCATGGCGGGCGTTTTAGACTGGTACAGCATAGGGCTGCCGGACTGCGTGATGCGGACCACTGCGGAGCGCTACTATAAATCCCTGGATCTTCTGATCGCCATTACAGAGCAGCTGTTTTCTGCCGGAAGGGAAGAACTGTTGGCACAGGAATCCTTCCTTAAGGGGAAGGAGACCCTGTCAAGGCTGAAATCGGCGCTGCACCGGAACGAGGCAATGTCAGGCATGATAAAAATGCTGGACTCTCAGGAGCCTGCCTGCGATGCGGCGGCGGCTGCCTTAAGGGAAGCCTGCGAGTATCTGGACGTCTCCCAGGGAGCGCTGCTTAAAGAGGGGGCGGACGGGGAGTCCGTGGAGGTGTTCTGCCGATACAGTGATTCCGCGGAAAAAGCTCCCTGCCGGACGTACCGGAAAGAAGAAGTGCCTTTTTTCAATGGAAAAACCTATATGATCTCCGCTGATTCCCTGATGCCGGATGAGTTTTCCGGACTCTTTCGCCAAAGCGGATGGAAAGCCGCTATGTTCCTCCCCGCGGGGGACTGCGGATACGGAAAAATGTACCTGTGCTTCATGGAAAAAAAGAAGAAGCGCATCTGGAATACAGAGGAGATCCAATTTGCCCATGACGCGAAGCGCATCACCGAGTGCATCCTGCGCGTCCGTCCGGCTGCGGGCATCGCG
>CAZAMD010000004.1:0-17710 GCA_964486485.1 uncultured Roseburia sp.
TGCCCGTGGCTTTTTGCCCGCGCTTTTCCGTCCGCGGCTTTCCGCTTGAGCAGTCCAAGAAGAGATCCGCATCCCGGAGTGATTCTTTTCCCACGCTTTCTTTCAATTCATTATTTCCACTGGATGGTATAAGAGCCGTTACCATAAATGCTATCGCTACTAAAATTATTTACCACAAAATAATACGTTCCCTTTTTTAATTTTACTTTTAGATTGTTTTTACCAATTTTCAGGCCGCTGTATTCTACTTCTTCCAGCTTTTTCCCCTGAACCTGATATACCGTAAAATCCGGTAATATACCATTTGTCTTTGTTGAGATACTGATCCGAACCGTACGGGTTTTTGGCACTGTCACTTTATAAAAGCGCTCACCTTTTTTATCTCCAAGCCGAAACAGTCCCTTCTCTGTCTTCCCCTGCTTTAAATGAACCGCCTTTGCCTTGCTCGTATTTTTCTTTTCTTTTATGCTTTCAAAGACAGAACGGATCTGAAATTCCCCATCCGTTTCCACCCGAATATAATATGTGCCCTTTCCAACACCATAATAAGTCTTTTTTTCATATGATGAGCTTTCATCCGTTAAAACTTCTTTCTTTTTACTGTTCAGCAATGTGATTTCTACAGACTGCCCTTTCTCCGAAGGTTTGACGTCAATCTGCAGGCAGCCGGAGGAGCTGGCTTTGACCTGAAAGAAGGCATCTTTTCCATAAGATGCAAATCCTTTTTCCCATTTTTTATTTTTCAATTTTCCATTTGTCATAAGCTTGGCAGTGTTCTGGTAAGCCTTTACGGTGACATTCAATGGCTGTTTCTCCATTGTGAAAAAAGTCAGATAACAGGTACTCGGTTTTTCTGCATAAAATTTACATGTAGAGGTAGATGTTTTATTCTTCATCACATTCCATATCTGACTCTCCAGACTAAGGTCGTCTGTGGGGGACTTTTTTGAGAAGTAGATGTAATAGCTCTTCGCCGCCTGTACCTTGATATCCATTTTGAGCATACCCGCTCTGCTTATCTCAACCGGAATAATCATAAGATTCCCGTCTTCTTTTTCCGGAATCTTATATGAATAGACATTTGCACTCTCCGCTCCCCCGATTGCCGGAACAATTGTCTGCACCTCCTCCGCAGATACATGGACGCCCGCCAGTACGAGCAGCAGAAAAACAAATGCCGCGGCAGCTGTCATTTGCTTTTTCATTGCCGTCAGGATATCTGTTTGCGCCAGCTTCTTTTTGTCTTTTTTCTTTTCCATCATGTCTTGTGTTTTCTCCTTTCCAATGTCCGGTGCTTACCGCCCGGTGTTCTCCAACTCCTTGTTTTTTTCACACGGCGGGTTTCGCCCGTGCTTTCCTTCATGCTTTCCTTCATGCTTTCCTTTTTTTACCATATGTTTTATCACACGGCGGGTTTCGCCCGTGCTTTCCTTCATGCTTTCCTTTTTTCACCATATGTTTTTTTACACGGCGGGTTTCGCCCGCCGCTTTCCTTATCTTCGCACTGTCACCGCCTTGACCTTGCTGTACGCTCCCCTGATCTGCTTTCCGCCCGAGGTCTTATAGGAGCAGACGCGGACATAGTATTTCCTGCCGCCTTTCAGCTTGGAGACTGTTTTGGAGGTCGCGGTGTTTTTCTTTACGGTCACGCTCTTTACGCTCTTTTTGAATTTCTTGTCGGTCGAATACTGCAGGATATATCCGGTCGCTTTCGCATCCTTTTTCCATTTCACGGTCAGGGTCTTTGCCTTCCGGGATTTCAGGGACGCGACCGTCTGCTGCTTCGGCTTTACGGTCAGGGTGACGGTCTTTTTGGCCGCGCTGTAATTCTTATCTGCCGCCGCTTTGATCGTGATCTTTGTCACGCCGCAGCCCTTGATGCTCACTTTGCCCGTCTTAGAGATCGTGGCGACTTTCCTGTCCGATACGCTGTAAGTCAGCTTGCCGCCGCCGCTCGCTTTCGCTCCGAGGGAGAAGGCCCTCGCCCCGTAGGTCTTGGTGATGTTCTTTGCCGTGATGGTGCGCTTTTTCGGTTTCTTTGTATTTTCCGGCTTCTTTGTATTTTCCGGCTCTTCCGTATCCTCCGGCTCTTCCGGCGTCTGGCTGTTGCCCTGTGCCTGATTGTTTCCGGCATTGCCCTGCGCCTGATTGTTTCCGGCATTGCCCTGCGCCTGATCGTTTCCGGTGCTGCCCTGTGCCTGACTGTTTCCCGGCGTCTGGCTGTCTCCGCCGATGCCGCGGAACGGAATGCCATACGCGTTCGCATAGCTTTCTGCCTCCGAGCCCTTTTCACCAACGATCACCAGTGATCTGCAGCCCAGAAACGCATTCTCGCCGATGCGCGTCACGCTTGCCGGTACCGTGATGCTCGCCAGGCCGACGCAGCCGTTGAACGCGGAAGAGCCGATGCTCGTTATGGTCTTCGGTATCTCAACGCCCGCCAGGCTGACGCAGCCGCGGAACGCGGAACCCCCGATGCTCGTTACGCCTTCCGGTATCACAACACCCGTTAGGCTTCCGTTCCCGTTAAAGGCGGATGCCCCGATGGCCGTTACGTTCCTGCCCTTTAATTGCGCCGGAATGGTTATCTTCGTCTCTTTGCCCGCGTAACCGGCGACTTCCGCCGACCAGTCCTCCAACAGCCGATAGGTATACTCCCGATCCCTCAGAGGATTGCCGTTCCCTTTCGCGTACCGCTCCGCTACCGTGCCATTTTCACAGTCGATCACAATGTGATCCTCAAACGCGTACACTTCGATGCTCGTCACGCTTGCCGGTATGGCGATGCTTTTGAGGCTGCCGCAGCCGACAAAGGCAGACTCGCCGATGCTCGTCACGCTCTCCGGTATCACGACGCTCGTGAGAGCGCTGTAAGAGCGGAACGCCTCTTTCCCGATGCGCGTCACCGGTATGTCATTTACGGCCTCCGGAATGGCCAGCTCTGTGTCTTTGCCCAAATACCCGGCGATTTCCGCCGTCAGGCCGCCATCCAGCACCCGATAGGTGTAATCTCCCGCGCCTAAGGGATTGCCGTTTTTTTTCGCATAGGCCTCCGCTGCCGAACCCTGTTTACAGAGGATCACCACCCAGTGATCGAATGCGCCATTTCCGATGTTCGTCACGCTCTCCGGCAGCTCCGCGCTTGCCAACCTGTCGCAGTCATCAAATGCATATGCCCCGATGCTCGTCACGCCCGCAGGTATCGCGACGCTCGTCAGGCTGTCGCAATTTTGAAATGCATATGCCCCGATGCTCGTCACCTTCCCCGGTATCGTCACGCTCGCCAGGCTGCTGCAGTTTTCAAAAGCAGACTCCCCGATGCCCGTCACGCTCTCCGGTATCGTCACGCTCGCCAGGCTGTCGCAGTCAGCAAATACATAGCTTCCGATGCCCGTCACGCCCTCCGGTATCTCAATGCTTGTCAGGCCGCCGCAGCCGCGGAACGCGGAACCCCCGATGCTCGTCACGCCCGCAGGTATCGCGACGCTCGCCAAGCTGCCGCAGTTACTAAACGCCCGATACTCAATGCGCTTTACGCCCGCAGGTATGGTGACGCTTGCCAGCCTGCTGCATCCATAAAAGGCAGACTCGCTGATCTTTGTCACGCTCTCCGGCAGCTTGACGCTTGCCAGGCCGCTGCAGTTTTCAAAAGCAGATGCCCCGATGCTCGCCACCCCATCCGGCAGCGCAACGCTCGTCAGGCCGGCGCAGCCAGAAAAGGCAGAATCCCCGATGCCCGTCACGCCCTCCGGCAGCGCGATGCTTGCCAGATTGCTGCAGTTTTTAAAGGCGCCATTCCCGATGAGCGTCAGCCCCTCCGGCAGCGCGACGCTCGCCAGATTGCCGCATCCATAAAATACATACTCTCCGATGCTCGTCACGCCCTCCGGCAGCGTCACGCTTGCCAGGTTACTGCAGCCAAAAAAGGCAGAATCCCCGATACTCTTCACGCCATCTGGCAGCGTCACGCTGGCCAAGCTGCTGCAGTTTTCAAAAGCATACTCCCCGATGCTCGCCACGCTCTCCGGTATGGTGACTTTCACCAGCTTGCTGCATCCAGAAAATACCCCAATGTTGATGCTCCGCAAACTCTCCGGCAGCGCAATGCTTGCCAGGCTGCTGCAGCTCCCAAATGCATACCGCCCGATGCTCGTCACGCCCTCCGGCAGCGCGACGCTCGCCAAGCTGTCGCAGCTCCCAAATGCATCCTGCCCGATGCTCTCCACGCTCTCCGGCAGCACAACGCCCGCCAAGCTGTCGCAGTCATGAAATGCATAATTCCCGATGCTCGTCACGCTCTCCGGTATCTCAATCTCCGCCAGGCTGTCGCAATTTTGAAATGCATATGCCCCGATGCTCGTCACGCCCTCCGGTATCTTCACGGTTCCCCCGTTTCCTCTGTAATCTTTTAATACGTTATCTTCAATCACGAAATCTGATTCCGCGCTTCCGACCAGTTTCAGCGAGGCTTCTCCCCCCCCCCACGCATCCGCCTGTGCCGCGGAGATCTGCCAGGAGCTGCCCAGAATGACGCCTGCCGCAAGAATGCCCAGCCGCGTCATCCGCATGTTGTCTCTTCTCTTTTCCATCATGTCTTGTGTTTTCTCCTTTCCAATGTCCAGCGCTTCCCGCCGCGCCTTTTATCACGCGGCGGTTTTTGCCCGTGCTTTCCTTATCTTCTCACTGTCACCGCCTTGACCTTGCTGTACGCTCCCCTGATCTGCTTTCCGCCCGAGGTCTTATAGGAGCAGACGCGGACATAGTATTTCCTGCCGCCTTTCAGCTTGGAGACTGTTTTGGAGGTCGCGGTGTTTTTCTTTACGGTCACGCTCTTTACGCTCTTTTTGAATTTCTTGTCGGTCGAATACTGCAGGATATATCCGGTCGCTTTCGCATCCTTTTTCCATTTCACGGTCAGGGTCTTTGCCTTCCGGGATTTCAGGGACGCGACCGTCTGCTGCTTCGGCTTTACGGTCAGGGTGACGGTCTTTTTGGCCGCGCTGTAATTCTTATCTGCCGCCGCTTTGATCGTGATCTTTGTCACGCCGCAGCCCTTGATGCTCACTTTGCCCGTCTTGGAAATCGTGGCGACTTTCCTGTCCGATACGCTGTAGGTCAGCTTGCCGCCGCCGCTCGCTTTCGCTCCGAGGGAGAATGTTTTCGCCCCGTAGGTCTTGGTGATGTTCTTTGCCTTGATGCTGCGGGCAGCCTTTGCCCCCTGAGCGTCCAGCACTCCGCTGTTTCCGCCGCTTCCCTGCGTCTTGCCGTTTCCTGTATCTTTTGACGCTCCCGGGTTTTTGCCGCTCTCCTCATTTTTTCCCTGCAGCTTCGGCACAAAGGAGTCCTTGTAGGAATCCCCGCATTCCTTGCAGGTATGGAGCGTATAGCCCTCTTTCTTTTTTGTCGGGGAGACCACTCTGCTCTCATACTGATGCCCGGCTTTCACCGCCGTCAGCTGTGTATACAGCGTGGGGTCCGCTTTCAGCTTTGCCGTGAGCACCGCCGTGCCCGCCGCTTTCACCGTGATGGTTCCCTCCGCGTTTATCTCCGCCACCGCCGGATTGCTGCTCTCAAACGTGAACTCGGAAGATGGCAGCGTGGGACGGCTGGGATTCCAGCCCTGATTTACGGTCGCCACATCGAATTTCCCCTCATAAGAGTCAACGCTGCAGCCGATCTTCACCGTGGTTTTTCCGCCCGCCGGCATCAGATTGAGCATCGATCTCTTAATCAAGACGGATTTCGTCACTGTCTCTTCCCCGCTCTTTTTCATTGCCTGTGTGGAAGCGTTGTCAAAATACTGTACCCAGTACCAAGTTCCCTGACTGTCCTGAAAACAACCGATTCCGATACTCTTTACGCTCTCATTTATCATGTTTGCATAATGCCCGGAAGAATTCCTCCATCCATCCACGACATCCTGCGGGCTGATATATCCGGCGGCGATATTCTCCGCCATTGTATTCCCCCGCTTAAGTACAGTGAAACACTCCCGCCCATCCGGCCGCGTATGTCCATAGTAGAGCGCGGTTTCCGCCGCACGCTGCATCGCGGCTTCCGTCAGTTCTTCATCCAAGCCGAGAGGGGCAAGTCCTTTCTCGCTTCGGATTTCGTTTGTAAGCTTTACAATCTCTTTTGCATACTCATAATTCTGCACGCCGCTCACGGAAATCTCCAGATCCGGATCTCCCTTTGCCTCAAACGGCACTTCCGTAAACACGCTGATCACCGCGAGCAGCTCGTCCGCCGTCCGGTTCCCGGTCTCCACGCTCCGCACCCGGTCATTGCTGTCAATGATCACGACCACCGGCAGCTGCACCGTTCCCCGGATGCCCGCCGCGAAAAGATAGTCCCCCAGCGCGTTCCGAATGCTGTTGTCGTCGCTATAACAGTATTCTAGGTTTTTCTGTCCGCAGGACTGCGCGAATTCCTTCGTTTTTTCCAGTCCCGCCTGGTCAAATTCGGCAAACAGGACCCGTATCTCTTCACTGCCTGCCCACTCGCTCTGTTCCACGCTTGAGACGGTATACTGGGAATTTCCGCATGTCGCCCTGCCAAAGATGAGCACTGTCGCCTTTTCCCCGCTTGCTTTCGTGGACACACGTTTTCCGTCGATCGTCTCAAAAATATATTCCTTGTTTGCGAATCCCTGCTGCTCCTTTTGCGCATAAACCGAAACGGTTCCCGCACCGGCACTGACGCTATTACCTGCCGCATCATACGCATATATGTGCGTGATATAATTGCCCTGTTCTTTATTGTGCGCATCCGAACGAACACGAAATTGATAGGTATTGTTTCCCAGATTCGTTCCTTCCTCCCATAGGATATCATCATGACCATCTTTCTCCGTCCATGTCGGAAACTCTACCCTGTCTATGCCTACATTGTCCGTCACGGTACACCGAACCGTATATCCATCCTCTGATACGTCCGTGACATTGACGTCATAGATCCTAGGCGCCGTCCGGTCCACATACACCAGCCCTGACCCATAATGCGTATTCGAGCTGTTTCCTGATTTATCCCATGCGTAAATATGTGTCGCGTAATATCCTTCTTCATTATTATGGTCTTTCACGTCCACATAAAAACTATAAGTGTTCCCTACCTGCGTCCCCTTCTTCCATAAAAGGTCGTCCTGTCCGCCGCTATCTGTCCAGGTCGGAAATTCCACACGGTCCACTCCCACATTGTCCGTCACCGTACACTGCACGGTGTATCCGTCACTTGACAAGCCTGTGACACTGACGTTGGAGATCACGGGAGGAATGCGGTCATTGTCCGATATCCTATAATAACGTGCTTGCGTAAATGTGTATGTTGTATAATTCTTATACTGAAAGCTGGGTCCCACTTCCCTGCTCTTCCAAGAATCCAACAGTACCGGCGTTCCCTGACTAAGAGAAGCCTCTCTGCCCACATACACGGAGTGCGGCCCACTTATCAACACTACATAATATCCCTGGTTAATGAGGCTCATAACCGTATCGGCGTCTCTCGCATTACTTTGTGATAAGGACTTGCTCCCAACATAAGACGCCGTGCCCCCGTTGCTGTTCACATAGTCCACAGGCGCGTATGGCATTTTAGCGTTATATTCGGCAGTATCGCTTGCACGAAAATAGCCGTTTCCTTTTCCCCATTCAAAAAAGCCGTCGGGGTCATGAAATCCGGTATACCCTGCCTCCGCGAGCATCTTAGCATAGGCTGTCACACGGCAGCCGTATTGCATTGCCGAATAAGCAGACGCCCCCTGTGACCACCGCTGCCAGTCAGACGTATAACGGCCCGCAGCCTCTACATATTCCGGCCGCATTGCAATCAGTATGAAAGCCGCTGAAAGCAAAAGAAAAAAACGTTTTCGTATCTGTTTTCCATTTTTACTCATCTCAACCTCCCTGTGCGAAATCTGAGTTTCAACTCATAGCCTGCTGTCCCAGAAAAGAGTCCCTCCCCCCTTTTCTCTTGTCCATTATAACAATACAAAGGTATTTTGTAAATGACTTTTTGGGATAATATAATGTCGCAAAATATCAGGTCAGTTAGGAGGTTTTATGCTCGGCAGAATGATACACGAACTGCGGAAATCAAGGAATATCAGCCAGATCGATCTGGCGAGGGCGCTCAATGTCTCGAAGCAGAGCGTTTCAAACTGGGAAAATAATAATATACTTCCGTCCATTGAAATGCTCATTCGGATCGCACAGTTTTTTTCCGTCAGCACCGATTACCTTCTGGGGTTCAACTCTCATCAGTATCTGGAAGTCAGTGGGCTGACACCCGATCAGCTCTCCCACATCCAAGCCATCATCGACGATATCCGCAAGGGATATTGCATACGCCCCATTGAAATGGCAAGCGAAAGACCCCTGGCAAAGTCTTCCTGCGGTTAAGGCGCGCCACGGATTTTCACCGGTCCGGCTGCGCATACGCAAAAAGGCGGCTCGGATGACCGAACCGCCTCATTTTGCGTTCTTTTTTGCTTGCCTGCTCTTTTTTGTTTGCCTGTTCTTTCTTGTTTCCCTGTTCTTTTTTGTTTGCCTGCTCCTTTTTTGTTTGCCTGCTCCTTCTTTAGGATCCGTCTCCCTGACTCACCCTGCCGGGTTCTAAAAACGCATCCCAGAACAGCTGAAGGGCATGCGCTTCCCTGCTGTTTCCAATGCCATGCGCTTCTATAAACGCTTTCATTTCCAGGATTGTTTCATGGGTAAAGCGAAAACGCATCTCTGGCGTATCGTTTTTCAGATTGCCAAATGCCTCCTGTATGAGCGCGCGGTATGCCGGGTCCGTTTTCCACGGGGAGCTGTCTGGAAGCCCGCCGTATTCCTCGGGCTGGTTATAATAGTATTCATTGATGAAGCGGGTCGTTCCCTCCGGCTTTATCTCCACGGGCGCGGCGTCTGCCACATATACCATGATCTGCTTGCGGTAGGTGTTCCCCGCGCTGTCTGTCACCGTCAGGTTTTCCGATACCGCGGCGTTGCCTGTCATGCTGGTAAACTCACTTGCCTGGTAATCCGGTATCGTGAAGGAAGTCCGCTTGGAAGGATCTTTTGCCGCCGGATTCACTCCGGGCGCGACCGGACTCCCGTCTTCCCTGTCCTCCGCCTTGGCGTGGCTTAAAATCTCTCGCTCCGTGATAAACCCGCTCTTTGCCTGCTCCAGGGAATAATAAAGGTCCTGGGCCTCTATCCAGGGACAGTCGTCCCAGACGGCGTACAGGGTCACTGTCCCGTTTTCCTCCGCGGTCAGGTTCCGCACGGTCTGTCCCGCTCTCCACTGGGGGGAGACGTCATCTTTTTTCTCTTTTAATGCCCATCCAAGGAATACCGACGGATAAACCGTCCGATCCGCCACGCCCGGCGCAGCCTTTGCAGGCGCTGCTTCCGCCAGGATCTCTTCTGTCTCCGTCTCTGACGCTGCTTCCGCTTCTGTTTCTGCCTCCGCTCCCGTTTCTGTTTCTGCCTCTGCTTCCGCTTCTGTTTCTGCCTCCGCCGGGAGTTTTTCGCCGCCTGTCTCCGTTTCTGCCTCTTCCTCCGCTGGAAGTTTTTCGCCGCCTGTCTCCGTTTCTGTCTCTTCCTCCGCTGGGAGTTTTTCGCCGTCTGTCTCCGTTTCTGTCTCTTCCCCGGTTTTTTGCGAAAAGAGCATTTTCTGCGGAATGGCGCCGGAAACCACGCCGTCCGTTACGTTCTTTCCGTCAAGCGTATATTTGACGCAGGCTGCCGCTCCGTCCGGCAAGAGCACGTCCTGGCCATAGGCCGCCGTAATCTCCCGCACCGTGCCGCTGCCGCCGTTCGGGTCAAAGCAGATGGTGTATGTGTTCGCCTCCGCGTTTGCAACAGCCGCCACATCATGTTCCGGCATGGAAAACGCGTAGGACTTCCCGCTTTCCGTCCGGGCGCTTCCCCGGTCGGATCCAAAATTTCCGCTCCAGTTCTTCCAGTGATAGCCCTGTTTGACTTCCGCGCTTATATGGACTGCGGAACCAGCCGCATAAGTTCCGGCTCCGTCCACGCTTTCTATCCCCGCTCCGGCTTTCAGCGTTACCGCGTATTTTTTCGGCGGCGGCTCTTTTTTCGGCTTCGCGCTGGAGGAAGCTTCCGCTAGAGGCACGCTGATCTCCGTTACAACCTCTTTCGAGAACAGCTTTCCTGTCAACGCGTGTTTGTTCTGGAATTTTCCGCTTTCCGGGGAAGCCTTCACCGTGCATTGAATGGTGTACTCCATGTGGCTGTTTTTTGCTCTTCCCCTGACCTTGCCGCCTTCAAATGTCACGGTATTGCCGGAGATCTTCCCCGAAACCTCCGTTTTCGTCTTATCATAGGCATCATAGCAGCTTAAGGCCGCCGAGGAAGGCGTCAAGGCTTTATCCAGGGTCACGGTCAAAGCGCCGCCATAAAATCCCGTCTTCGGCTGGGCCGAAGTGTTTTTCACCGTCCCCCTGACCGTCACGGAGGAAACGCTGTTTGCCGCGGTCTCCTGCTCAGAAACGATATCCGGCTGCGCCACATCCACCGCCAGCCCGAACAGGAAAAAGGTTGTCCAGCTCTCTGATCTTATCTGCAGTTTCGCGCTGGTGGCATCATAAAACTTTTTTTCCTTGAAGTCCGATAAGTTTAAACGGATGCAGGTCGGATTCCCGGGCATGTCATTTACATCTTTATCGATCCTCCTGCTCCCTTGTTCTGTTTTTTCCCTCTCAAACAGAAGCGTCTCCGCCAATTTTTTATTGTCTCCGGCTGCGGATCCTACGAAGAATGCCTGACCGGAAACAGGGTTTGCGGGGTTCCCCTCGCTGTCTTTCTCTTTTGAGGGAGTGCTTATTTCTTTATTTTTGCCAAATTCAAGTTCCATCTCGAGCGTTTCCGCGTCTAATGTTTTTTTATTCCTGTCAAAGACGGACGCCATGTTCAGCCGGATGCTGCGGATCGGGAAAGCAGTCCCCTCCTCGATCACGACCAGCTCCCAAGATGCTACGGATTCGCCGCCCAGCTTGCCGTCCCTCTTCCAGACCGGAAGATTGCAGACGGAATAATCACCGTATCCTTTCTTTCGCACGAACTCCGTCACATCCGCATAGTGGCAGTATAAAGAATGGTACGACCACTTTTCTTCATACTCTCTCCGATCCACGCAAGAAGCCCGCGGCCCATATGCCCCCGCTTCCCCGTCCGGCGCGACCAGCGCGATCTCCGCCGTGCTGCCCGACCTTGACTGCCAGATCAGATAGGCCTTATGGATCCTCGAAGCGCCGGCAGATGCTTTCAGTTTTGCGGTCGTGCTGTTTGTTATCTTATCCGGATCCGGATCGTTCTTATTGCTGCCGCTGCCGCCTTTTTTTAATTTCAGCGCCTTTGCGGCGGCTGTTCTCCTGGCTCCCTTAACGCTGTCCGTCCGGGGAGAGGAAAACCTCCCTTTCACATAGTCCTCTTCCGCAGTGCCGGGATCATCCAGCCAGTATTGATAGTAATTCGTATTTCCGGCATAGTTGAAGCGGTAACGGCCTATCAGGCTGGCGTCTGTTATGGTCTTCCCAACCGGTTTTTCATAGGTCGTTTCCATGGCCGCGCTTATGCTCACCGGAAGGAGCAGCGACAGGCAGCCTATGCCCGCTAACAGCGCGCTCTTTATCCTGTTTGTTCTGCTTGTTCTGCTTGTTCTGTTTGTTCTGCTTGTTCTGTTTGTTCTGTTTTTCCTGTTTCTCTCCTGCATCTTCCGCCTTTCTGTCGATCAAATACATAACTTTCCGCATAGATATCTTTCCGGCTTTTTGTTTCCGGTTTCCTCTCATTTTTGCACGCTGCCGCAGTTTCCAAATCATTCCTCATTTGTAGTATAGCCTATCCTTTCGGAGATTTCCATGGCTTTCCAAAGATTTTATACAAATATAAGATATGCTTTATTTCCGCCGCGAAACGCTCCCCCGCAGCTGCCGATGCGGGTTTTTTCCGGCTTTTTTTCCACAAAAAACAGGCGCCCCGGGAATGAAGCTAACTCCATGCTTCACCCCCCGTGACGCCTGATGTGATGCCTTTTTAACTGCCTGCGGCAATCCTCGGCACAGATGAATCCTTAAGTACCGGGCAGCCCCTCATCGTGATAATGGGAGCGCCTTTGTTCTCCAGATATTCCTTTGTGATGGTCACGCTGCCAATGTTCTCGTCTTTCGGTATCTCATACATGATATCCAGCATGTATTCCTCAAGGATAGCCCTTAAGGCCCTCGCCCCCACTTTCTTTTCTTTTGCCTTTGCCGCGATCACCGCGAGGGCGTCATCCTCAAAGACCAGCTCCACTTCATCCATTGCCAGGAGCTTCTGGTACTGCTTTATGATCGCATTCTTCGGTTCTTTTAAGATGCGCACCAGCATATCCTCGGTCAGCGCGTCTAAGGCAAACATGATGGGCAGCCGTCCTAAAAACTCGGGTATCATGCCGAATTTGCGGACATCCTCCACCGTAACCTGCTGGAGGATATTTTCATCTTCCTCGTAGCGGTCTTTTAACTCCGCTTTAAAACCGATGGAGGCCTGTTTGTTCAAGCGCTCCTTAATGATATCTTCCAGCTCGGGAAACGCGCCGCCGCAGATGAACAAGATGTTCTTGGTGTTGACCATGGTCATCGGCACCATCGCGTTTTTGCTGCTGGCGCCCACAGGAACTTCCACTTCCGCTCCCTCCAGCAGCTTGAGCATCCCCTGCTGCACGGACTCGCCGCTGACGTCTCTCTGGTTGGTGTTGCGCTTTTTCGCGATCTTATCGATCTCATCAATGAAGATGATGCCATGCTCGGCGCGGTCCACATCATTGTCCGCCGCCGCCAGCAGCTTGCTCACCACGCTCTCGATATCATCGCCGATGTAGCCCGCCTCCGTCAGAGACGTCGCGTCGGTGATGGCAAGGGGCACGTCCAGCAGCTTCGCCAGCGTCTTGACCAGATACGTCTTTCCGCAGCCCGTAGGCCCGATCATGAGCATATTGGATTTTTCGATCTCCACATCGTCCTTCTGATCGGAGGCAACCCTCTTATAGTGATTGTAGACTGCCACGGACATGACCTTCTTGGCATGTTCCTGCCCCACCACATACTCGTCCAAAGAGGCCTTGATCTTGTGAGGGGCCGGTATTTTCTGAATGTCGATCACCGGCTCCTGCTCCTCTTTCGGTTTTTTCTTTTTTATTTTCTGATTATTGGGAACATATCCCTGCAAGTCAGAAAGATTGATCATACTGATATTTGGCATCTTCCCCATGTTCATCTGGAACATATCATCCATAGAAAAACCCGGATTGCTCATGCTGTCAAACGTTTTCTGCATACAATCCCTGCAAATGTTGATGTTACTCGGTATCCGAATCATTTTCCCAGCGACATGCTCCGGTCTGCGGCAGATATAACAGATGTCCTCATATTCCGCCTCTTGCTCGTCTTTCTGTTCTGCTGCTTCTGAAGGGGCCACTTCCTGTTTCTCTTCCGCGCGAGTGCCGCCTTCTGCAATCAACTGTTCCTCATCCATAATTTCTCTGTAATCTTTTTTGCCCATGTGAAGTCTCCTCTAATATGCCTGTGTTGTCTGGGAATACCCACATTATAATTCAAATCTCTTTTTATCACAAGAAATTTACAGATTATTTCATTTTTATTTAAGAAATTCGTAACTTTTTTCCAGATAAATTCCTAAAATTATTATAAAAATGTGACTCGCCCCCGCGGTGGATATGTAAGAAGAATATGTAAAAAGATAAGGATGTCCCAAGGCACCCTTATCTTCCTTGTTTTATAAAGCGCGTTCCTAGCGTCCGCCCGCCGCGTCTCCATTGGTGGCGCCGCCGCTTTCCCCCGCGGCGTCCTCCATGCCGTCTTCCACGCCGTTGACGATATCTTTGCTTGCCTTGCCCGCGCCGTCTACCACGTCGTCCACAGCTCCGCCCGCCGTGCCGGTTCCGCCTGTCGTGCCGCCGCCCGCCGCATTGCCATTGGTCGTGCCGCCGCTAGCGGCGTTGCCGCCTGTCGCGCTGCCGTTTGTTCCGGTGCCGGCGCCGCTTTCGCCATTGTCCATATCCGCGCCGCCCGTTCCGGTTCCAGCGCCGCCTGCATCTGTTCCGTTTACGGTGTTCCCCGTGCTGTTTGTGTCTGTTCCATTGCCGCTGTTTTGATCCTTCTGCCCATTCCCACAAGCAGTCAGAGTTCCCAGCATCATTACCAGGACAAGCCCTGCGGCAGCTGCTCTAAACTTTTTCATAGTCCATTTCTCCTTTACATGCAATCAATAATAAGTTCAAGGATAGTATGGACTTATCTTCCCCTCCTTATGCAGGAATCAGGAAAATTTTGAAATCTCCGCGGCCGGAGGAGCGCTTCATGCGCCATCGGAAAAGCCCAGCTCCCCGGAAAGCTCTCTCTGCACCTTTTTCACATCGGCGGCGATCTCCCTGACCCGCTCCCTCGTCATGCGGCTGGTAGGCCCTGAAACGCTGAAGGCGTACCTGACGTCCTTCTGGCAGCCGTAGAGGCATGCCGCGATGCAGCGGACTCCCTTTTCGTTCTCCTCATCATCCAGCGCGTAGCCATTGTTGCGGACTTCCTCTAATTCTTTTCGCATTTCATCGTAATCCGTGATGGTTTTTTCCGTTTTCTTTTCAATGACGCTCTCATCCCATACTTTTTTCAGCTCCCGCTCCGGCAGGGTCGCCATGATCGCCTTGCCCACGCCGGAGCAGTACATCGGGCGCACCATCCCGACATGGGATACCATGCGGATCGTCCCCACCTTGGCTTCTATCTTGTAGATATATAAAATCTGGCTTCCCTCTCTTTGCACCAGATGAACGGCTTCCCCGCTCAGGTCCGAGAGCCTTTCGAGGTAGGGCCTCGCTATCTGCAGGATATCCATGCGCTCCAATACTTTTCCCGCCATGTTCACGATCTTGTAGGAAAGCATGTATTTTTGTGACGCCTCATCCTGTTTGGCATACCCCATGCAGACCAAAGACATCAGCAGGCGGTGAACGGTACTCTTGTGAAGCCCTAACGCCATGCTGATCTCCATCAGACCCATCTCCCCATGCTCCGCCAGCATCTCCATCACCTGAAAGATCCGCTCCGCGGACTGCACTGGATTTTTTCTCTCTTTTTCTCCCGACATACTGTCACCTCTCCCGGACCGTCCCCTCCTGACCTGGACTCGGAGCGCGATGCGCTGCCTGCTGTTACGGCCAGCTCTCCCAGAACGGCCCGTCCTGACCTGTGATCTCATCATTCCAGCCATGTGTTTCATAATATGAAACTTTCCGTAATGATACCATGACTGCCCTGAAAAAGTCAACCTCTTTTGCAAACCTTCTTCAGCGGCAGGAAAAGCACCCTGCACAGTATGAAATTAGAAGCGCCGTGTATCAGGTCGTAAGGGATTCCAGCCACCCACCAGGCGAAGGCCGTCCGGATCCCCCCGATGAAGAGATAGGAAAGGGAGCAGAGCGCGCCAAAGAACAGTCCGAACGCCCCCGCCAAAATGCTGAATGCCCAGGCCGATTCTTTCTTCCGCATCAGATAGGTGAGGAATGCCAGCAGCGGCCATACATAGGCATACATCACCCACCACAGGCCAAATCCGTGCCAGCAGCCCTCCAAGAGGAGGAAAGCGCTCAATACATAGCAGATCTTGTCTTTGAAATACAGCGTGTATAAGATGATCAGCAGCGTCACCAGCTCCACGTTCGGCAGGAACGAAAGGGCGTTCTTCGCCGCCTCCAATACGGCGATCATCACTCCGATCTCCGCGATATCCCTTGTATCCAGCTTCTTTTTCATACGGCCGCCCCGCTATTCCGCTAACGTGTATACCACACGGTACGTTTCGCCATCCCTGACCGCCTGTTCGTCCACGCCGTAATTACAGTAATCCTCCCCCTCATAAAATGCCCAGTAAGCCCCGTTTTCGCTGTAATCCGCACGGACGCCGTTCACCGTGTCCACCATCAGGCCGTACTCTGAGGACGTTCCCGTAAAATCGATCCCCGCATCCTCCATGGCTTCTTTCAGATATTCCGCGTCGGTTTTCAGGTGGTAACGCTCCGTTTCCTGCCTGTCGTCCACCACCTCGATCGTAATCTCTTTCTCTCCCGCCAGCGCCGCCGGGGAAAACCGCAGATATATGCCGCCAAAGACGGCCGCCGCTGCCGCGAGGAGCAGTGCCGCGAGGAGCAGCTTCTTTCCGTTTCCTTTTTTTGTACTCTCAGACATAAGTTTCTCCTTCTTGCTTTTGTTTCATTCGCTCACAGTCAAAAAAAGTCTATCACACTTACCGGAAAGCAACAATATGATTTTTGCAATATTTTTCTGCCGCAGATCCTGAAAATTAGGTTGACAAGGCGGCCTCAGATGATATAATGATATCGTACCATGTTGCGGAACATAGTTTTATATTATGAAACCGGACGCCTCTTGGGACGCTCCGGATCCCTCGCGTGATAAATGCGCCTATGGCGCGGTTTATAAACTTATTTATAAAGAAGAAAAGGAGAAGATGTGTCATGAACAAAGTATTAGAAGAGTTTTCCAAAATCGGCATTATCCCGGTCATCGCCCTCGATTCGGCAGAGGATGCGGCGCCTCTGGCAAAAGCGCTGTGCGACGGAGGGCTGCCGTGCGCAGAAGTCACTTTCCGCACGGACGCGGCGGAGGAATCGATCCGCATCATGGCGGAGCAGTTCCCGGAGATGCTCGTCGGCGCAGGCACCGTTCTCACCACCGAGCAGGTTGACCGCGCGGTAAATGCCGGCGCGAAATTCATCGTAAGCCCCGGATTAAATCCGAAGGTCGTGGCATACTGCGTAGAAAAAGGCATTCCCATCACCCCGGGCTGCGCTAATCCGAGCGACGTGGAGGCCGCCATCGAGCTTGGCCTTGAGGTCGTAAAATTCTTCCCGGCAGAGGCCGCGGGCGGATTGAACATGATCAAATCCATGGCCGCGCCTTACACCAAGATGCGATTCATGCCGACGGGCGGCATCAACGCAAAAAATATCACAAGCTACCTTGACTTCAAAAAGATCATTGCCTGCGGCGGCTCCTGGATGGTAAATTCCGATATGATCAAGGCAAAGGACTGGGACGGCATCACCGCTCTGACCAGAGAGGCCGTTGCCACCATGCTGGGCTTCCAGCTGCTGCACGTCGGCATCAACAATGAGAACGAAGACGCCGCGGCCGCAGAATCCGCAAAATTCTCCGCGCTTCTCGGAGAACCCCTGAAAGCCGGAAACAGCTCCATCTTTGTCGGCTCTCTGATCGAAATGATGAAGAATCCGGGACGCGGCAAGCATGGCCATATCTGCATTCAGACAAACTACCTTGACCGCGCCATCTACCACCTGGAAAAACGCGGATTTGCGTTTGACGAGTCTTCTTTCAAATATAACGGCAAAGGCGAACTCACCGTTGCCTATTTAAAGGAAGAAATCGCTGGCTTCGCTGTTCACTTCAACCAGAAATAAGGCATTACGAAAAGACCGCCTAACGGCGGCAGAATGAGAGGAATGATGGTGGATCAAAACTGCGCGTATGAATGGGGCGGCGTATTCGCCATGGATCCGGGCGAGACGTTCCTCTCCGACGAAGAATATGCCGCGCTGATAGGAGAAATCAGAACAGATTTATGAGCAAACGTTTTTGTGAGCAAACGTTTTGCGAGCAGACATTTTTGTG
>CAZAMD010000004.1:17810-31204 GCA_964486485.1 uncultured Roseburia sp.
CAAATCTCTTTGTGTTTCCGCAGCCGCTTGGCCATGAGCAGCCCGTTCGCAGCAGCGGGATATCTAACAGCAGGATATCTGGCAGCAGGATACTAACAGCTATCCTGCCGCTGGCATCCTGCTGCTTTTGCGCGCGAATGGCCGCTTCTTCTTTGCGGCGGCACCTCTTTTCCCATGCGCTGCCGCAAGCCTGGTTTTTGTCGGCTTTCCTCTCCCTTACACGCCCGCATACGCGGCGAATCCCCCGTCGATCGGTATGCATGCCCCGTTGACAAATCCGCTCGCCTCCTCGCAGCACAAAAACAGGACCGCGCCTGTCAGCTCCTCCACCCGCCCAAAACGGTTCATCGGCGTATTCCTCAAAATCTTTTCCGTCCGCTCCGTCGGCGTCCCGTCCGCTTGAAACAGGAGCTTTTCATTCTGCTTCGTGGAAAAAAATCCCGGGGCAATGGCATTGCAGCGGATGCCGGTCTTAGAAAAATACACGGCAAGCCATTCGGTAAAGTTGGAAACGGCAGCCTTTGCCCCTGAGTAGGCGGGGATTTTCGTCAGCGGCGTGTAAGCGTTCATGGACGAGATATTGAGAATGACCCCGCTTTTTTTCTCTGCCATATCCAGCGCAAACACCTGCGTCGGGATCAGCGTCCCCATGAAATTCAGGCCGAACACGAAGGAAATCCCCTCCGCGTCCAGATCAAAAAAGGTCTTCCGCTTCCCTAAGTCCTCCGGCGTGAAATATTCCTGCTCTGTCGTTGCTTTCGGATGGTTCCCGCCCGCTCCATTGATCAGGATATCGCAGGTTCCCAGATCCTCCGCGATCCGCTCTCTCGCAGCCCTGACACTGTCTTTTTCCAGGACATTGCACGGGTACCCTTTTGCAATCAATCCTTTCTCCGCGATGGCTTGTGCATTTTTTCCTGCAGCCTCCTCATTCAGATCCAGCAGCGCCGTCTTTGCCCCCGCCGTTGCCAGGGCCTCCGCCAGCACGGAGCAGATGACGCCTCCCGCTCCTGTCACCACCGCCACTTTTCCATGCAGGTCAACCTGAAAAGGTACTCTCATAAAAATCCTCCCTTCCTAAAACATATGCGATGTTTCTTTTTTATTTATCTGCGCGGCGGTTTTCCCGCCGCTTCCCGGTTTCCTTTTATCTGCGCGGCGATTTCTCCGCCGCTTCCCAAAGTCCGCTGATATAAGCCGCGCCCAGGGCGCGGTCGTAAAGCCCGTAGCCTGGCCTGCCGGTCTCTCCCCAGATCATCCGCCCATGGTCCGGCCGGACATAGCCGTCAAATCCGTGGTCGTGAAGGGCTTTCACGATGGCATACATATCCAGCGAGCCGCAGCGGGACAGATGCGCCCGCTCCTCGAATCCATTCTCAAGGATTGCCACGTTTCTCAGGTGGGCAAAATGCACCCGCCCCATAGACGCGTATTTCGCTGCCATGGCCGCCACGTCATTCTTCCTTGAACAGCCGAGCGAGCCGCTGCACAAGGTGATGCCGTTGTGCGGGTCGTCCACTATTTTTAAAAAGCGGTCCAGGTTCTCCTCACAGGTGAGGATCCTCGGAAGCCCGAAAATGCTCCAGCAGGGATCGTCCTCGTGGATCGCCATATTCACGCCGCACTCTGCCGCCACCGGAATCACTCTTTGCAGGAAATATTGCAGGCTGTCCCAAAGCTGCTCTTCTGACACGGCACGGTATTCTTCCACCACGCGCTTTAATTCTTCCCTGCTGTAACTGGAATCCCAGCCCGGGAGCGTCAGATCGCTGCCGCTTTCCAGCGGGTCGGCGGCGTCCGCCTGCTCCTGGTCATAGGCCAGGGTGGTGGAGCCGTCCGGCAGCACATGGTCTAACTGCGTCCTCGTCCAGTCAAAGACCGGCATGAAATTGTAGCAGACGCATTTTATGCCCGCCCTTGCCACGCGCCGGATATTCTCACAGTAATTTTGGATATACAGATCCCGGTCCGGTTTCCCGAGCTTGATGTCTTCGTGGACGGGAATGCTCTCTATCACCTCAAAATGAAGCCCCTTGCCCTCCACCTGGCGTTTTAATTTTGCGATGCTCTCCTCGCTCCACACTTCTCCCGCGGGAACATCATAAACTGCCGTTACTATGGCATACATTCCCGGAATCTGGCGGATGTTATCTAGCGTGACCTTGTCCTCTTCTCCATACCAGCGAAATGATAATTTCATCGTCTCCTCCATTCTGCCGTCTGCGCGGTTTTTCAGATCATGCCTTTAGTTTCTCCCGTTTGCGGCGTTTCTATGTGCAAAACCGTCCCTTTTCAGCCAGATCTGCGCGGGCGCGTTTCCATGTGCAAAACCGTCCCTTTTCAGCCAGATCTGCGCGGGCGGCGTTTCCATGTGCAAAATCCGCCCTTTCAGGCAGATCTGCGCGGGCGCGTTTCCTATCATTTTATTGCCCCGGTGTCATTGTATTTTGCATTTATTTCTGATTGTTTCTACTTTTTCTTTACAAACTTCGGAAAATCAAATAGAATATCATTTATATATAAGTAGATATCCGTAAAAAGACTTGCGAGAAATGAGGCAGTTAACATGCATTTTATCGTTTATTTCCAGATAAATCTTTTTTGTATCCTGATTTTAATTCTCATCCTGCACAATTCGATAAAGGGAGCGGCTCACAGGGGGAACGATTGGAAATTGTTTACTTTGGCGATCATCAGTTCCCTGGTTACGATCTGCTTTGACCTGCTGTGGGGAGTCGCGGCATGGAATGTGCTGGAAACCTCCGCCGCCACCCATTTTATCATCAATGCGCTTTATTTCATCTCGGTTGAGATCACTTCCTTTTTGTGGTTCATGACCTTTGAGACCATACAGGATTCCATCTTCCTGCGGAAGCGCTCCTGTTTCTATGCCGCGCTTCTCCCCGGCATAGTGACCATAGCGCTGATCGTCAGCTCCTATTGGACGGGATGGTTTTTTTACATTGACGGGGCAAATACATACCACCGCGGCAGGGGTTACTATCTTCTGGAAGTCCTGCTGTATGGGTATGTCTTGTTTTCCTGCCTGAAGGCGCTTTATAAGGCCTCCAAAAAAGAATATCGCATGAAGCGCTCTGAATATATGCTCATGGCGTCCTTTATCGTCTTTCCGCTTCTCTTTGGGATCGTTCAGCTGTTTACGCCCACGATATCCATGGTGAGCATGGGGATTGTTTTAGCCATACTCCGGGTCTACATCGAATTCCAGGAAACCCTGGTCTCCCTGGATCCGCTGACGCATCTGAACAACCGGAATCAGATGAACAAATTCCTTTTGGAGAAGATGAAATCCTGCGACGAGGGCAAACACCTGTATCTTCTTCTGATGGACGCGGATTCTTTTAAAAGCATCAACGACCGGTACGGACATATCGAGGGCGATCTCGCGCTGCTTCGGATCGCAAAGGCATTGAAGCAGGCATGTTCTAAGAAGAATTATTTCGCGTGCCGCTACGGCGGAGATGAGTTCATCGTCATCTGCGAGGCCTACCGCGAGAAAGAGGTCAAGGATTTCTGCGGGCAGCTCAACAAAACCCTGGCAGCCGTCAACGCGGAGGCGAACGCCCCTTACAGCCTTACGCTCAGCATCGGCTACGCGCTTTACGACAGCAGCATCACGGATATTCCCGATTTTATCTCCTCAGCGGATAAGTCGCTCTATCAAGCAAAAAAGGAAAGGCATGCGGCGGATTAAACCGCCTGTGCCTTTCCTTTCTTCTGTCAGGCTTCCTCGTCCACCTGTATGCCTTTTAAATCCGCTTCCAGAAGATTCATTTTGTTCTTCATCTCCTCGAGCCCCTGCTGGCTCTCATCAAAGAAAGCATACTGGTGCGCCAGTTCCAGTATTTCGTCAAACTCCAGCTCCGGCGCTTCCTGCCGCTGCCACTTTGCCCTCGCCCGCTCGACAGCTTCCTTGGTCTGTTCCGTCATGGCTTCCTGCAGCGCCCTCTTTAGCTCCATCTCCTCCTGGAATTCCTGTTTTTCCTCTTCCCTGTCCGCTTTTTCCTTTGCTTTCTCCTCCGCCTCTTTCTGCTGCTCATCCACATGGGAAACGGCCTCTTGTACCAGCATCCCCATCACTTCCCGGTTGGAGGCATCCATGATGTCGTCCGCGGCATTCTGGGCATCCACCATGGGGTGGTATTCCAGCTTGCCCAAAAGGATCCGCTTTGCGTCCCGCACGTCATCGGTCATGGCTTTATCTGCTTCATGGAATTTTTGCCTCGTGTCGATGGACATTCTGTTTAACCCTAACATCTTCTCCTGATATTCGGTGAGAGGATTCTCATCGATCTCGCTTAACCGCTCGCTCTCTTCTCTCGTAGGGGGCGCTCCCACTCCCGCCTGGTACTCCTGACGCTTCTTTAACAGTTCCAGATCCCTCTGTTCCTGAGAATCGTCTTTTACGCCGTACAATTCCTGATATGCCTTTTCGTCCTTGTGAATGTAGTCTAACTGTTCGCCCGCCTCTTCTTTCTGGAGCCTCATCTCTTCGTAATGAGTCCTCTTGGCCAGCACATCACGCTCTATCTCCTTGTCATTTTCCCATGCGTCCTTGACGATTTTCAAGGCCTTCTGCCGCGCGATCCCGCGCTTTTGTTCGATGGGATCTTGTCCCGCGGGATTCTGCCCTAACTTGAGATTTGCGGCATATATATGGTTTTTGGGTTTCTCCGTCCTCTGGATCTCTGCCTGGTTCTCCTCCTGCCCCGCAGGAAACATTCCCGGCGCATGTATATTGATCGTCATTTTCCATCCCTCCTGTGAAAACCGCCCCTCGGCAGCACAAACGCTCTTTTCTGATAAATTATATATCGGCAGCATCCGGCGTTCGCTTAACCGAGCAGCATGGATCTTAGCTCTCTCCTGTCCCTGGCGACCAGCGTCTCCCCCGCCTCGGGCATTTCGTCCCATTCCGGCGAGAGGTTGGAATGGATATAACAGGCGGCAAGCCCCGCCCGCTCCGCTCCCCGGATGTCGCATTCCATGTCGTTTCCGATCATGATGGCTCTCGGCGCGTCTATCCCGTGCCTGTCTAGGAGGATCTGGAAAAACCGCCTGTCCGGCTTTTTTACGCCGCAGGAAGAAGAGATGAGGATATCGTCAAAATAGGGCGCGATCCTTAAGGTATGGAGTTCGTATTCCGTGAATATCCGCTGGGCGTTCGACAGAAGATACAGCCGGCCTCCCGCCCGCTTTAAGGCGGTAAGCAGCTCCTCCACGCCCTCGTACAGCCGGAGGTACTCTGTAGATAAAATGCGGAAAAACTGCCCTGCGTGTACGGCGAGCGTCTCGTCCGCGGAGACTCCTTTTTGGCGGAACAGCTCGAGGAACACCGCTTCGAGCGCAATCTCAGGAGCCGCTTCATAGGCAGCGGAAGCCCTTTTGCCCGCTGGCTGCATTTGCCGGCGCGCTTCCTCCTCTCTCCGGCGGACCTGCCCGCGGAACGCTCCGCGCAGCTCTTGCGGCTCATAGACGGCATCGTAATAGCCGTAAAACAATGCCAGTTTCTGCCAGACCTCCGGCTTTTCCTCGTCCGTATGGATATCCGCCAGGGTTCCGTACAGATCGAATATGAACGTATCGTATCTCACAATCCCATCTCCTCTGTTCTTTCTATCCTATAAAAACTGTAGCATTTTTTTGCTCTTTGCTCAACCCTCTCTCGCGTTTTCCCTCAGGCGCAGAAGTATCTTTTTTTCCAGGCGGCTGACCTGCACCTGGGTCATGTCCAATTCCGACGCCGCCTGTGCCTGTGTCCTGTTTTCAAAATACCGCAGTTCGATCAGCCTCCTCTCGCTTTCGTCCAGCAGGTTGAGCAGCTGCTCGATCACCATCCGGTTGAGTACCGCCTCTTTCCCCGGCTCTTCCCTGGTAAAGTCTTCTTTTTCCCTGCCGCAGAGCTGGTCTACTAAGAGCAGCTCATCTCCGTCTTTTTCATACACCGGCTGATAGATCGATTCCACTTCTTTATTGGCTTCCATGGCCATGACGACCTCTTCCGCGGAAAGCCCCGTGGCTGCCGAAACCTCCACCAGCGTCGGCTCCCTGCCTAATTCCCTGCATAGAAATTCCTTTGCCTTATGTATCCTGCAGGCGTTTTCTTTCAGTGTCCTGCTGACCTTCACCATCCCGTCGTCCCGCAGGAAACGCCGGATCTCTCCCGTGATCATGGGAACTGCATAAGTAGAAAAGGCAAGGTTTAGGCCCGTGTCAAATTTGTCGATGGCTTTCATCAGTCCGATGCATCCGATCTGAAACAGCTCCTCTCTGTCATGCCCCCTGTAGTCAAATCTTCTCGCAACGGCATGCACCAGCCCAAGGTTATCCGATACCAGCCTGTCCCGCGCGCTTTTATCCCCCTCGTGAGCCTGTTGTATCAGTTCCGCGAAACGATTCATTCCCCCACCTCTAGCCGCCTATTTTTTTCCGCATGATGACTCTCGTCCCCTCGCCCACCGCCGAGAGGACCTCCACCTCGTCCATAAAGGCTTCCATAAAGGCAAATCCCATGCCGGAACGCTCCAATTCGGGTTTTGTGGTATAAAACGGCTCCATCGCCGCCTTTACGTCGGCGATCCCCTTTCCCTCATCTTCCACGGTGATCTCGATGTTTTTTCCCTCCAGCCGGCAGATAAGGCGCACCTTTTGCTCCGGGCTGTCATATCCGTGGATGATGGCATTGGTAACCGCCTCCGAAACCGCTGTCTTGATATCCGAGAGCTCATCTAGCGTAGGGTTTTCCCCCGCGATAAAGGCCGCCACGGACAAACGGGCAAATCCCTCATTGACGGAACGGGCGTCAAATTCCAGCTTCATCTCATTTTTACTCTGCATACGTTAAGCACCTATCCTTTCCAGCCCGCAGGCTTGCCTGGCGAAACGCCGCCCGCAGGCGCGTCTTTTCACATGATTTTTATGATCTTCTGCAGTCCAGAGACTGAGAATATTTTGCGGATGCGGTCGTTTAGATTTTTTGCGGACACCTCCCCGCCCTGGTAACCCAGATTTTTGCATCTGCCTATGATGACGCCGATGCCGGAGCTGTCCATAAATTCCGTCTCAGAAAAATCAAATACCAGATGCCGGACATGATAGGCATCGATCAGCAGATCCGTTTCCAGCCGGACCTGATTCGCTTCATGGTGGTCGATTTCCTTTGGCAGAAAGACCGTAAGACAGCCGTCCTCTTTCTCATAATAATTTTTCATTGCAGACCTCCCTGTTATTTTGTATCCAACGAAAAAGACGTCCTGCTGCAGATAATAAAGATATCCTGCCACAGATAATAAAGACGTCCTGAAACGTCAAAAGACGTCAAAAGACGTCTTTTGTAAGAACCTTTTATTCTTCGATTTCCAGGTAATTCTGGGCATTGGCGGCGCGCTCCGTCCCCGGATATAATTCCACGATCTTCCGATAGTAGGTCTTGGCGGTCTCAAGGTCGTTGTTCCTCCTGTAAGCCTGTGCGAGATAATAGATCGCGTAGCCGTTCTCAGCTGTCTCGTCAAGCTCTACTACCTTTTCTAATTTTGAGATCGCCTCCTCAAAGTCCTGGGCTTGGTAGGCCGCGTATCCCTCCTTGTAAAGGGCGGCGAGATATTCCGCGTTGATCTGCGCGTTGACCGCATCATAGAGGATCTTGGAATCTTTATTTAAGTATTTCTCATTGACATTCCCCAAGGCTGTCCCCGCCGCCTCAATGTCTCCGCCGGAGTACGCGGCATACGCCTGCAGCAGCTGCTCATAGCTGCTTATCCGGCTTTTCGCGTCCTCCTCTCCCCCTCTTGCCGCAGAAATCTCATCCGTCAGATCCGCAACCTGCTGCTCTAGCGAGCTGATATTCTGGTTTTTCGAGGATATGATATTGTTGGCCTCGAGCACCTCGGCTTTCGCCTCATTCAGCACCTGACGCTTTACTCCCGGCACGATCAAAAACCATGTGATCGCCACTCCGATGGCAATCCCTATGACCATATTGATGACCGTCCCCACAGATGAGGTTTCCTTGATGTATTTCGGCTGGATAATGGTTTCATTTCCGCTCTGGTAGGAGATGCGGTCCTGTTTTTTTGCCTTTGGGGAGCCGCTCCCCCGCATCCGGCCGCCGATCTCCTTGAGATAGCGGAGGGTGATGGTATTGTTGGCATCGATCTTAGCGGCACTCTGCAGCGCCTTTCTGGCCAGGTCGTATTTTCCCTCCTGTATATAGAGCAGCGCCAGCAGCTGATGCCCCCTGACCAGCCGGGGATTTAAGGAGACTACTTTTTTCAGCTGGATGATCGCCAGATCCTTGCTGTCCTGCCTGCAGTAAAGCAGCGCCTGATTGTATTTCTTAATGGTCTGATTGATGCTCTCTAATCTGGAACGGTTATTCTGTATCTCGTCTAAATAATGGCTGGCGCGGTTTCCCTTGGGCTGGCAGTTTTTGCTGATGACCCACTCCGTGAGCGCTTCCACTACCTCGCCCATTTCAAAATAGACAAGTCCCAATAAGTTTCTCGCATTGATATTCAGCTTGTTGAATCTCAGGCTGGTCCTCAGGCTTTCTGCCGCGCCGGATAAATCCCTCACTCCCGCCTTTGCCAATCCCTCATTGTAGCAGACATTGGAAGCAAGCATGATCCTCTTATACGCTTTTACATTCACTCCGCAATCCGGGCAGACATCTCCCCCGTTGAGCTTTGCGCCGCAATGATAACACTCCATGGTTTCCCTCTTTTTCTATCTTCTTAATTCATGCAACTATCCGGTGCCTTCCCTGCCGCAGGCATAAAGCCATGCGCCATGCATCCATCGCCGCGCGGCTGTCCTGACGGTCAATTCCCTATTCGCCGCGCTTTGCCTCGCGCATGATCTCCCTTAAAACATCGGTCATATCTGTCAGCTCATGGCTGTAGATCGCCTGTTCCGCTTCCTCCACCTCTAAGCTCGGTTTGAAGTTTTTTAATTCCTCTTCAAAATTAAGCATGTCTCCCCCGCCTTTCCGGCATTTGCGCCGCGCACATAAAAACACCACTATATTATATTCCTTTCCCATTATAATATAGCGGTGGTTAAAATCAAGACATTTTGCCTTAAGTTTTGATTTTATCGCAGAAAAATTTCTTATTTGACATTCCGGTAGCACGGGCGCGTCGAAATCTTGTCATCCAGCTTGTAAAATTCTATGGTCCTTCCGATGTTGCGGACGTCAAAGCGCATATCCCCGATGCGGATGATCACTCCCGGGTATACCTCATGCAGCACAGAGACACAGGCGCCCTTAGAGCGCTCCGCTAAGCGGCGCAGTTTCTTTTCCTCTTCCCTGTCGCTGGCAAGCGTCGCCATATACCCGATCTTGACACGGAGAAGCTGAAGCCGCCTCGGATCATTGGCATAACTGACCCCGCGCTCCACCTCGAGTGCCTCAAACTGCTTCAATCCCGTCTCGATCTTCTGCAGATCGGTTTCTGTGGTCTGGATTTTCTTCTCGAGGAAGCGGAGCCTGCTGTATACCTCCACGCTGGCGCCAATGGCAACCTCCGTCTTTTTCTCCGCGTCATTGCCGAGATTGGTGACTTCCACGCCCTGTATGGCGTAAATCTCCCCGCCGATGATGCTGCCCTTTTTGTCGTTCATGACCAGTTTCCCCTGGCACCTCACGTTACAGTCCAGCAGGACATCCACATTGATGTCCCCGTCACATTCGATACTGGTAAACTCAAAAAATTTTGCCGTTATGTTTCCCTTGCTTTTCACAGACGCCTTGTTGCCGCCTAGCATGCCGCTTCTTAAAATGATGTCCTTCCCTGCCTCTATGGTACATGCCTCCACCACGCCGTCAATGGTGATGCTTCCGGTCGCCTTGATGACAAGCCCTGTCTCCACACCGCCATGGATAACGACATCGCCGCGGAAATCGATATTTCCCGTGGTGATGTGCGCGTTGCTGAATATCTCATGCACCGGCAGAACTACCATGCGGTCGCTCTGCAGCTCTATCTTGCCGTCTATCGTCGCTTTATAAGTAAGGCCGTCCGGCGAACGCTCAAAGCCCTTGCCCTTAATGGGCAGCTGCTCCCTGCCTCTCTTCGCCTGAAGGACCCTGCCTTTTACCGTAAAACCGTCCGCTCCCGCGATCGGCGGATGGTACACCACAAGCTCCTGTCCCGCCACTACAACCTCTATCGCGTGTATGGACCAGTAGTCCACAGTGCCATCCGGCCGAACGGTCGGTTTGGTGTCCGTACTCGTTCTGAATTTGTACTCATAATATCCGTCCACGCCGTCTACCTGCGGAGTGCCTTTTGCCACCAGGCATTCCCTCTCATAGACATTTGCCGTCAGCATAGAAGTAAGTTCCTCTTGATCAATACCGGCTGTCACACCGTTTTCGTTCAATACCTGAATGAGATATGGGACATCATACGCTTCCCCCTCATCCGGCGTCGGAAGAAGCATGAACGCCTCCATCTCATCCATGGTAACTCTTATGATAGGTTTTTCACTTGGTACTGTCATACTTAACTTGCTCCCCATATCTAATCTCTAACATCTACAATTACCTAGAACACTCAATTACCCAGAACACATGATTGCCTAAAAAACACAATTGCCTAGAAAACACAATTGCCTATTCTTATAATACTAGGTACGAATATCTTTTTCAAGAAGAATTTTTTTGTATTGGCAGGATTCCGGCAAAGATCCTAAAAATGATGACCCATCTGCCCTAATCTCTCTTTCACCTGCTCCATCATCTGCGCATACCCTGAACGTTTTTCCCTTTCCTCCCGCACTTTTGCCTCCGGCGCCCTGCTTAGGAAGTTTTCGTTGGAAAGCATCGCATCCGAGCGGGCCAGCTCTTTTTCTAACCGCGCCATCTCCTTTTGCAGGCGTTCTTTTTCCTTTTCCAGATCTACCAGATCCTCCATGGGCAGATAGACGACAGCCCCCGGGATCACTACGGATACGGCATCTTCCCCGATGCCGGAGGCATCCGCCTGTACGGACACCTCGCTGGCTCCGACAAGATTCTGATAAGCATGTTTATTGAGCGAAAACATCTCCCGCACAGCGGCTTCTTCCGCCACAATAAAGACTTTTGCCTTTCTCGAGGGCGGCACATCCATCTCGGAGCGCACGTTCCGGATCCCTTTTACCAGATCCTTGCAATGCTCCAGCATCTCTTCTTCTTCTGGAAAATGCCATGCCTCTCGATATTCCGGCCATTCGGCCAGCATGATGGTCTCTTCCTCCGGGTGCAGCGCGCAAAAGATTTCCTCGGTGAGAAACGGCATGAACGGATGCAGCATCTTAAGCGCCTCCGTCAGCGCCGTTTTCAGGGTCCAGAGCGCGGCGCCAGCAGATGAGGGTTCTTCCTCCCTGCGGTAGATCCTGGGCTTGGCGATCTCAATGTACCAGTCGCAGAACTCATCCCAGATAAAGTCATATACCTTCTGAACGGCAATGCCCAGCTCATACTTATCCATGTTTTCTGTCACGTCTTTTGCCAGTGTGCTGACCTTGGATAAAATCCATTTATCAGAGGGCTCTAATTCCTCCAAAGCAGGCTCCCCTACTGCCGTCCCCCCTAAGTTCATCATGATAAAACGGGAGGCGTTCCATACTTTATTGGCAAAGTTCCTCGACGCCTCTACTCTCTCCCAGTAAAAACGCATGTCATTTCCCGGGGCGTTTCCGGTGATCAGGGTCAGGCGGAGCGCGTCCGCCCCATACTGGCCGATGACCTCTAAGGGGTCAATTCCGTTTCCGAGGGATTTGCTCATCTTCCGCCCCTTAGAATCCCGCACCAGCCCGTGGAACAATACAGTGTGGAAGGGCGCTTTGCCCATCTGCTCATACCCGGAAAAGATCATGCGGATGACCCAGAAGAAAATGATGTCGTACCCTGTCACCAGCACATCCGTGGGGTAGAAATAATCCAAATCTTCGGTCTGTTCCGGCCATCCCAGGGTGGAGAAAGGCCAGAGGGCGGAAGAAAACCATGTATCCAGCGTATCGGGATCCTGTTCCATGCGGCCGCCTCCGCATTTCGGGCATTTTCGCGGCGACTCTTTTGCCACGGTCATCTCGCCGCAGTCCTGGCAGTAGTACGCCGGAATCCTGTGCCCCCACCACAGCTGCCTTGAGATGCACCAGTCGCGGATGTTGTCTGTCCAGTTGAAATAGGTTTTCTCCATGCGTTTTGGGATCAGCTTGATCTCCCCGTTCTTTACCGCCTCCACAGCCGGCCGGATCAGTTCATCCATCTTTACGAACCACTGCTGCTTTACCATGGGTTCTACGGTGGCGCCGCAGCGGTCATGCGTCCCCACATTGTGTGAGTGCGCCTCCGCTTTTACCAGCAAGCCCTGTTCCTCCAGATCCGCGATGAGCGCTTTTCTGCAGGCATAGCGATCCATTCCGGCATATTTCCCCGCGTGCGCGTTCATGGTGGCGTCGTCATTGATCACGGTGATCTCTTCCAGATGGTGGCGCTTTCCGACTTCAAAGTCATTCGGGTCGTGCGCCGGCGTGATCTTTACGCATCCGGTTCCAAACGCTTTGTCCACATAAGAATCTGCAATGACAGGGATTTTCCGGTCTGTCATGGGCAGCTCTAACATTTTTCCAATGATATCCCGGTATCTCTCATCCCCAGGATTGACCGCCACCGCGGTATCTCCGAATAACGTTTCCGGCCTTGTGGTGGCAATTTCTACAAACTTTCCCTCTTCGCCGGCCACCGGATAAAGAATATGCCAAAAGAAGCCCTCCTGCTCCTCGTGCTCGACCTCCGCGTCGGAAATAGAGGTCTGGCAGACCGGACACCAGTTGATGATGCGGGAGCCTTGATAGATCATGCCTTTTTCATACAGATTCAGGAATACTTCCATCACCGCATCGGAGCAGCCTTTGTCCATGGTAAAACGCTCCCTCTCCCAGTCCGCGGAAGAGCCAAGCTTCTTTAACTGGTCTACGATCCTGCCGCCGTATTCCTCTTTCCACGCAAAGCACTTCTCTAAAAACGCCTCCCTGCCCAGCTCCTGCTTTTCCAGCCCCTGTTTTTTCAGTTCCTCAATGACTTTTACCTCTGTGGCGATCGAAGCGTGATCCGTTCCCGGCTGCCACAGCGCATTGTACCCCTGCATCCTTTTGTAACGGATTAAAATATCCTGCATTGTATTGTCCAGGGCATGTCCCATGTGGAGCTGTCCAGTAATGTTCGGCGGCGGCATCACGATGGTGAACGGCTTTTTGCCGCGGTCCGCCTCGGCATGAAAGTAACCGTTTTCCTCCCATTTTTGATACAGCCGGCCCTCAATGCTTTTCGGGTCATAAGTTTTTGCTAATTCTTTGCCGCAATTTTTACACATACTGTCCTCCAT